>JAXDJY010000400.1:0-5833 GCA_034667445.1 Actinomycetota bacterium
AGCCCCGCCTTCTTGTTGAGGAACTCCCATGACCGGCGTACCCGCTGCAGCGACATCCCACCATCGAGCAGCGACTTCACGATCCGGAGCGCCACGAGGTCGCGGAACGAGTAGAGCCGGGGGATCCCGGGTCGCCCGCCGGTCCCTTGCACCGAAGGCTCCACGAGCCCGATCTCATCCCAGTAGCGGAGCTGTCGCGACGTGCAGCCGGTGAACTTACAGGCCTGATGCGTGGTGAAACCCTCCATGGGACGCGTGCCCTTTCGATAGAAACAACAGCCTGTATTGCCGCGTAGTCCATCTCAACACCGAAGCTATCGACGTGCGATGGCCACGCGCCCAGGGGAAGGGCGCCCTTTGTACCGCAGTGCGTGAACATGTGGCAAGCGCAAAGCGTACAGCGCGTGAAGAATCACCCGTTCGGGCTATGCCATCGGTCTCGTCACTCGTCGAGCGGCGTGCCACGCGGGACTCGGAACCGAGCGACGATCTTGCCGATCACGCCCATCATCGACGCCCCACCGTTGCGCTGAAGATCGCGGAGTTGATCGCGTCCGAGCTGTCCGACATATCGATAGATGGCGGCCCCGGCAAGCACCATGATCACGAACCCCGCGCCGGCCAGCGGCACCGACAACGGGAAGAGGAGCAACATGATGAACCCGGCAACGAACGCTACGCCGGCGCGCCGGATCCGTTTCGCCAGGTGGGTGTACAGGTCCGAACGTCCCACCTGCTCGACGAGCTTGGGGTCGTCCTCAGCAAGACGTCGTTCGATCTCTTCGAGGATCTTCTGTTCGTGCTCGCTGAGCGGCATGTAACACCTTTCGCAAGCGCTCACCGTCGATCATGGGGTCGATCGACACCTTCGATTATAGGGTCGCTCGCCGTAGATGGGTGGTCGGAGGGTGTTCGCGCAGCGTGAGCGGGGTCATCGCCGGCGGTCGCGGTCCATGAGCGAGGCAGGCATCGCGGCACCGCGGCCGAACCGGCGCTCGATCCGGTCCACGGCCCGCTCCACATCCCCCCAGCGTTCGCTCCGCAGGAACGCCAGTTGTTCAGCGCCTGCGGGCACGAGGCCGGTAGCCGCCACACCGAGGAGCCGGATCCTCCGCCGCTCACCGGGGAGCGCCCGGAAGAGGTCCGCGACAAGCTGATAGATGTCCGCGCCGGTGTCCGTGGCGTCGGGGAGCGTCCGGGAGCGTGAGAGCGTCGTGAAGCTCGCCAAGCGGGCTTTGAGGGTCACCGTTCGGGCTTGGTAGCCGTCGGCCCGCAGGCGGCTCGCCACCCGGCCCGAGAGGCCGAGCAGCTCCCGCAAGATATCCGTCTCGTCATCGAGATCACGATCGAACGTTTCCTCGTGACTCACCGACTTCGGCGTCTCGTACGGAACGACCGGTCGGTCGTCGACCCCGTGGGCGAGTTGGGAAAGATGCCGGGCGGACTGCTCGCCGAGCAGGCGGCTGAGGATAGCCTCCGGCGTCACGCGAAGATCGCCGATGGTGCTGATCGCCATGCGGCCCAGGAGATCGCCGGTCTTCTCCCCCACCCCCCAGAGACGGCTCACCGGCAGTGGCTCCAAGAACTCCCCGACGCCGTCTGCCGGCACGACGAGCATGCCGTTCGGTTTGCACAGGTCGGAGGCGAGCTTCGCCACGAACTTCGATGACGCCACCCCGACGGAACACGTGACACCGACCTCAGCCTCAACCTCCACGCGGATCTTCCGAGCGATGTCCGCCGGTGAGCCGAACAACGATGTGGCGCCGCGCACATCGAGGAACGCCTCATCCATCGAGACGGGTTCGACGAGCGGGGTGTGCGCGATGAGGACCTCTCGGAACCGGTTGGAGTGGATCCGGTAGGCCTCGAAATCCGCCGGAAGGAAGATGGCATCTGGGCATAAGCGCTTGGCCCGAACACCCGGCATGGCGGACCGAACGCCGAACGCACGAGCTTCATACGACGCGGAGGCGACCACACCGCGTGGCCCGCCTCCGCCCACCACGATGGGCTTGCCCTTGAGGCTCGGGTCTTTCAGAACCTCCACCCCGGCGTAGAACGCGTCGAGGTCGACGTGGAGCATCGGCTCGGCGGGACGTGTCGTCATCCTGCGGAGCCTCCGCTCGAATGCCAGAGCCTGCGCGCGGGTGCGCGGGGTTCGGTTCGCCTTTCCATCGCTTCCCGTAGCTCCCCGCGCTCGCGCGCTCGGTGCAATGCGGTGAGGTCCCAGACCTCTTCGGCGATGATACTCACACCGTTCACCCCGGTCCGTCGCAGTTCTCCCCACACCACCAGCGCATACGAATGGAACACCGTCCGCGCCACTTTCGGCTGTACCGATTCGAACACGGTGACCTCGACCGGGCCGGTCGCATCATCCAACGTCAGGAAGATGATCCGCTGCCCACTCCTGATCGCCGGCGTCTGCGACGCGACCTTCACCCCCGCCACCATCACCTTCGTCCCACCCCGTTGCTTCGCAAGGTCTTTCGTCCGCGTCACTCCAAGATCCGCCAACGTCGCCTCGAAGAAACTCACGATGTGCCTGGTCGCATCCAGCCCCAGCACCTCCAACTCCGCCCTGACCACCTCAGCATCCGTGTAGTCCTTGAACACATGTGCCGGCGGCAGGGTTCCGGTGCCGGTCCCAAGCGTGAGCTGCTCACCCTCGCGTTCGGTCGCAGTGGTGATCGCTTCGAAGAGGTGCGCGCGCCGGTTCTTCGCATCCGGGAGGGCGTCGAACGCACCCGCATGCGCCAGGGCCTCAACCACCGGTTTCGCCACCGCGGTGCGTCGCAGGAGATCTCCGACAGATGAGAACGGCCGCTCGGCCCGTCCCTGCAAGATCGACCGTATCTCCCCGTCCGATATGCCATGCACTTCCTGCAACGCCAGCCGGATCCCGAACGTCGGTCCGGCACCGGTGGGCCCGGCCGACCCTGCTGTTCCCACCTCCTCAACCACATAGTCGGGTTCGCTCGCGTTCACATCGAGCGGCAGGATCGGGATGTCGTGCTGGCGCGCATCTTCGAGGATCAAGCGGCGGGGGTACATGCCGGGGTCGTGGGTGAGAAGCCCCGAGATGAAGTGAGCGGGGTAATGGGTCTTCAGCCACGAAGATCGGTAGGTCGGGACCGCGAACGCTGCTGCGTGGGCTTTGCAGAACCCGAAGCTCGCGAATTGCGCTACGTCGTTCCAGGTCTGTTGCGCAACCTGCGGGTCGATGCCGCGAGCGATCGCCCGGTCCAGGAAGTCGCGTTCCAGATCGGGGAGCATGTCGTCGTTGTCGAGGTTGCGGCGGACGTGGTCGGCATAGGTGAGCGTGTAGCCGGCGAGAGCGGCGATGGTTCGCATGACCTGCTCGTGATAGACGATGACGCCGTAGGTCTCTTGCAGTGCAGGGCGCAGATCGGGGTGGGCGTAGACGGGAAGTTCACGGCCGTCGCGGCGACGGAGGAACGGTCTGATCATGTCCGACTTCACCGGCCCGGGACGGAACAGTGAGATGTCGATGATGAGGTCACCGAACCATCGGGGTTGGAGTTTCTGGAGCAGCTCGCGCTGGCCGGGCGATTCGATCTGGAAGCAGCCCAGGGTGTCTGAGGCTCGGATGCGTTCGAACGTGGGCTCGTCATCCAGCGGGATGGCGCCCAGATCGACCTTCTCGCCGGTTGTCCTCGCGATCTCGTCCAGCGCGTGACGCATGGAACTCAGCATCCGCACCCCGAGAACATCGAGCTTGAGGTAGCCGAGCGCCTCGACATCGTCCTTGTCGGCCTGGACCATCCGGTGGCCGCCGGCGCTTCGTTCCAGGGGAACGCGTTCAACGAGGTCGTGACCGGCCAGGATGATCCCGCAGGGGTGGAGCGCGATGTGGCGCGGGAATCCGTCCAGACGCTCGGCAACGCGGAAGAGAAGATCGAGCTGCTGCATCGGCAGGTTGATGCCCTGGAGCTCGGGGAGCGTCTCGACCGCCCGGCGGAGCCCCCGTGCCGAGATATGCGGGAAGGACTTCGCGACCACGCCCACCTCGACCTCAGGAAGGCCGAGCGCCTTCCCAACCTCGCGGACGGCCGAACGGGCGCGGTAGGTGTCGATCATCGCCACGCAGGCGGCGCGTTCGTCACCGTGACGGCCGAGCACCATGTCGTAGACGTCCTCGCGACGAGCCGACTCCACATCGACATCGATGTCGGGCGGTTCGTTCCGCATCGGGTTCAAGAACCGTTCGAACGAGAGGTCGTGGCGGAGCGCGTCTACGTCGGAGATGCCGGTGAGGTAGCACACGAGTGACCCGGCGGCGCTGCCGCGACACGCCGCCATGATGCCCATCGCCTTGATGTCGGCGACGATGTCGGTGACCGTCAGGAAGTACGCCGCGAATCCGAGCTGACGGATCATGGAGAGCTCCAGGTGCAACCGCTCGCGAAGTGCAGGTGTGTCCGCCATCCCGCGTTCGGTGACCCCGCGCCAGCAGCGTTCGGTGAGCACGGCGTCGGCGCTCCGGCTGCCCGGTACCGGGAAGTCGGGGAAGTGGAGTTCCCGCAAGCCTAGGTCGAACGTGCACCGACCGGCGATCTCCACCGTGGCGTCGCAGAGTTCCGGACGCTCGGCGAACAGCGCGCGCATCGCTGCCGACGGTTTCAGGTATCCCTCCGCGTTGGAACGAGTGATGTTCGTAGCGGCGACCGGAACGATCCGTCGCATGCACTCGAGCGCGTCGGCGAGGAACGCATCCGAAGGCTCCAGGTAGCGAACCGGGTTCGTGGCGACCGCGCGAACCTCGCCGCGATCGGCCGCGCGTAGCATGTCCCGGATCTCGGTGTTCGACCGTTGCTCCATCCGATGCTCGACCGACACGTAGAGCCGGTCACCGAACGCTTCGCGCCATGAGCGGAGCACGTCGGCTGCTTCGTCGATCCGCCCGCGTACCGCGAGCATCCCCGCGGGTGAACGGGGTCCGAGCAGCGCGATCAACCCGGCGGCATTCGCGAGGATCTGGCGAGCGTCGACCCACGGATCCCCGCGCTCCTCCAACATGTGCGCATCCGTCACCAGCCTGCAGAGGTGCTGATATCCGACGGCATCGGTGGCCAGCAGGACCACGTGCGCGTCGATCGGCGGTGGGGCTGCGGCCCGAACCGTGAGCGAGGCACCGAGGATGGGATGGATGCCCTCGCGTTCACAGGCGGCGGCGAACCGCGCGGCCCCGTAGAGGCCGTCACGGTCGGTGAGCGCGACGGCGGACATGCCGGCTGCGGCCGCATGGGCGACCAGCGCCTCGGGGTTGAACGCGCCCTCTTTGATCGAGAAGCACGACCGCACGTCGAGGTGGACGAACGGGGAGGAATCGAACATATGTTCGATTCTAAGGGGGATGGTGGTTCGGCGCTAGTCCCCTATCCGGGGAGGTAGACCTTGAAGCTGGCCCCGCCGCCGGCGCGGTCCTCCACCCATGCCCGGCCACCGTGGAGTTCGGCGAAGCGAGAGACGAGCGAGAGTCCGATACCCATCCCGGTCGAGTGACCCGTCCCCTCCGGGCCTTGGCGGAACGCCTCGAACACGATGGTCTTGACCTCGTCGGGAACCCCGGGGCCCCGGTCCTCGACCGCGATCTCCGCTCCACCTTCCGCGGCCCGCACCGACACCTCGACGGGCGCGCTCTCCGGGGTATACCGCGCAGCGTTCGCCAAGAGGTTATCGATGATCCGTTCGACCTTCGCCGCGTCGACCGACACCGTCACGCCCTCGTCCGCCACCGTGTAGACGCGTCCCGTCAGCGCGTCGCAGTGCTCGGCGACCGAGCGAACCAGGCGACCGACGTCGGTCG
>JAXDJY010000401.1:0-5676 GCA_034667445.1 Actinomycetota bacterium
CGACGCGTTCCACGAGGCGGCGCCGACGGGTGCCCGGCTCTTCTACGCCGTCTACACCCAGGAGTGGGCCGATGAGTTCGTCCCGGTGATGAATCGCTTCGATGTGTTCCGTCCCGGCACCCCGCCCGTGGTGGCTCGTGAGGAGTTGGCGATCGCGTACCGTCTGCCGCCCGATCTCCTCGCCCTGAAACTTCGCGCGCTTCAAGAACACGTGAGCCAGGTCGAGGGAATGGTCGCCGCGTTCGGCGAGGACTTCATGGGACGCGCGATGGCCGAGGAGAGTTTCCGTCTGGCAGCGGTGAAGTGATGAGCCGGCCGGAGCCCGTCCGCGATCTTGCGTGGGACGCCGAGCGGGGACGGGAGTTCGCCGACCGGGCGGTCGATCTGTGGCAGGACTTCCTCACCCAGCTTCCAGAGCTTCCGGTCGGCCGTCTCCTGCCCTCGGATCAGGTCCGTGACGCCGTGGCCATCCCCGTGCCCGACGCGCCGATGGCCGATGACGCGCTCTTCGCCTACCTTCGCTCGGTCGTCTTCGATTGGTCGATGTACCCGGGACACCCGGGCTTCATCGCCTACGTATCGGGACCGGGGACCGTTCCCGGTGCGGCGGCGGATCTCTTGGCCGCGGGCTTGAACCAGAACGTCGGTGGCTGGGTGCTGAGCCCCGCGGCCTCCGAGATCGAACTCGCCCTCACCCGGTTCTTCGCCGAGGACATGTTCGGACTGCCGAGCGGAAGCGGCGGCATCATCACCTCGGGCGGCTCGATGGCCAACTTCGTCGGGCTGAAAGCCGCGCGCGATCACAAGGCAGGATGGAATGTCCGGACCGACGGCGTGGCCGCCGGCCCGCGCCTGACTATGTACATGTCGGAAGAGACGCACATCGTGAGCGAGCGGGCGGCCGACATGCTGGGGATCGGCACCGACCAACTCCGCAAGATCCCCGTCGACGAGGACTACCGGATCCGGATGGATCTCCTGCGTGCATCGATCACCACGGACCGCTCGGCGGGGATGCGGCCATTCGCCGTGGTCGGCTCAGCCGGCACCGTGGCCACTGGTGCCGTGGACCCGATGCACGAACTCGCCGATCTGTGCGCCGAGGAGGATGTGTGGTTCCACGTTGACGGCGCGTACGGCGGACCGGCCGTGCTCGCGCCCGATCTCCGACCGTTGTTCGACGGCATCGAACGCGCCGACTCGGTGGCGTTCGACCCCCACAAGTGGCTCTACACGCCGCATTCGGGTGGATGCGTCGTGGTGCGGAACATGGCGCACCTGGCGGAGTCTTTCGAAGGGGACGCCTCCTACGTGCATCAAGATAAGGAGTACACGCAGCGCGGTCTCGACCTGGGCCGTCACGGTCCGCAGTTCTCGCGCAGTTTCTGGGCGTTGAAGGTGTGGGTGAGCCTCCTCGCACACGGCCGTGACGCGTACGCGCGGCGCATCTCCCACGACGCCGAGCTCGCGCGGTACCTGGGGGCACGGGCAGACGCGCATCCCGCGTTCGAACTGATCTCTCCGGCGGTCCTGTCGATCTGCTGCTTCCGCTACGTGCCGGAGGATCTGCCGGACGGAGGCGACCAGGCGGCCCGCGAAACATACCTGGACGAACTGAACGAGCGGTTGGTCGCCGACATCCAACTCGACGGCCGGGTGTTCCCGTCCAACGCCACCCTCAACGGGACCCACGCCATCCGCGTATGCATCGTCAATTTCCGAACGGAGGCCGACCAGATGGATCTCTTGCTTGAGGTCGCCGAGGAGCTCGGGCGCAAAGCCGATGCCGAACTGCGTCCAGGGGAGCTGAGATGAGCCTCTTCGCCCTGCTCGGTTCCGGCGAGTTCGAACCGTGGTCGGCCGTCGTGGACCGGTGGCTCCTCGAACGGGCGACGGGGGATGGGCGCGTGCTGATCATCCCGACCGCGTCCGCCGCCGAGGGCGACGACGTGTTCGACATGTGGGCCGGTAAAGGGCTGTCCCACTACCAGGGGTTGGGCATCTCCGCGGAGGTCGTTCCCTTGCACACACGGGCGGACGCGGACCGGCCGGAACTCGCGGCGATGCTGCAGGGCGCGTCGGTCGCCTACTTCTCCGGCGGGAACCCCGCCTATCTCGCCGCGGTGCTCCGGGATTCTTTGTTCTGGGGAGCGCTCACCGTTGAACGGGCTCGGGGCACGGCCTACGCCGGCTGCAGCGCCGGCGTCGCGTGCTTGGGAGACCTCGCTCCCGACAGCGCCTCGGGGTCCTTCGATCAGGACACCTGGAAGCCGGGGCTCAGCGTGTTCCCCGGCATCTGGTTCGGGCCGCACTGGGATGCCCTGGACTCGTTCGTTCCGGGACTCGTGGATTTCATCGTGTCGAGCGTCCCGGCGGGGCAGACCCTCCTAGGGATCGACGAGGAGACCGCACTCCTGGGTCAAGACGGGGAGTGGACCGTTGCGGGGAACGCAGGTGTGCACCGATACCTCGACGGCACCTGGTTGCACCACGGCCCCGGCGAGACGGTGTCGGTGCCGTAGATCCGCCCGGCCCGGCTAGGATGCCGGCCATGCCCGACCGCACCGCCCCCATCGCCGAACGAGCGCCGTTGCTGATCGAGCGACTGAGCGCTGCCTACCCCGACGCCCACGTCGCGCTGCACTTCACCAACCCGCTCGAGTGCCTCGTCGCGACCATCCTGTCCGCGCAAAGCACGGATGTCCGGGTGAACATCGTCACGAAGGACCTCTTCAGGAAGTACCGCATACCCGAGGACTACCTGAAGGTCACCGAGGACGAACTGAAAGAGGACATCCATTCAACCGGGTTCTTCAATCAGAAGACGAAGTCGATCCGCGGAGCGTGCGCCCGGATCGTCGAGGTCTACGGCGGCAAGGTGCCCGAGACGATGGAGGAACTCATCACGCTCCCCGGCGTCGCACGGAAGACGGCGAACATCGTCACGGGCAACGCGTTCGGCAAGGTCTTCGGCATCGCCGTCGACACGCACGTGCGCAGAGTGTCGAACCGGCTCGGCTTCAGCGACTCGAAGGATCCGGATCAGATCGAGCAGGACCTGATGGCGAACATCCCGCGCGAGCGGTGGTTCGACTTCACGTACGTGATCATCGACCACGGCCGGACCATCTGCCACGCCCGCAAACCGCTATGTGAGGAGTGCCCGGTGAACGACCTCTGTCCTTCGAGCCTGGTGTGAGCGGAAGCAGAAGGGGAAGGGCTCTGCCTCAGCCGGCCATCGCGGCGAACTCGGGTTCGCGGGGTTGCACGGCGGCTGCAGCGGCGGCAGCGCGGCGACGCGCCCGGCGGATCTCCCGCCGCTCCTCCTCGCCCATGCCGCCCCAGACGCCGGCGTCCTGCGCGGTCTGGAGCGACCATTCCAGGCAGGCGTCCACCACCGGACATCCCACACACACCTGCTTCGCCAGCTCCGTCTGTTCGATCGCGGGCCCGGTGCTGCCGACCGGGAAGAAGAGTTCGGGATCCTCCCCGAGGCAGCGGGCATCTTCGATCCACGCCATCTCTTTCGGATCCCTCTTGAACTTCGGTTCAACGATCGTCTTGTTCCTGACGCGCCCGGATGTCTGTCCGCTCGGCATCGAGGGAGCCTAATCCTTGAACGGCCGTTCAGTCAAGAGGGTGCTGTGTTGATCATCGGACATCGCGGAGCATCGGCGACCCACGCGGAGAACACCCTGCAGGCGTTCGAGGCCGCGATCGAAGCCGGGGCCGACGGCGTGGAGTTCGACGTCCGGTTGACGGCCGACGGGCGGCCCGTTGTGATGCACGACGCAGACGTGTCGCGGACGACCGATGGCTCGGGACTCGTGCGGTCGCTGAGTCTTCGTGAGGTCAAGCGATTGCAGATCCTTACCCCGGGCGGCGGGACCACGGAGGTGCCGACGCTCGATGAGACGCTTTCGGCGCTGTCGGGCCGGACGTTCGTCGACATCGAGATCAAGAACATCCCCGGAGAACCAGACTTCGATCCGGAGGGAGAGCCCACAGTGGTCGCCGTCCTCGCCTCGCTCGAACGCACCGGGTTCTCCGGAGACGTGATGCTGACGAGCTTCAATCCGTTCTCGTTGGCTCGGGCGCGCGCACTGACTCCAGAGGTCCCGACAGGACTCCTGAGTGTGAGCGTCGATGTGTTCGATGCGCTGGCCTATGCGTACGCGGAGGGGCACGCATGGCTCTTGCCCCACAAGACGGATGCGCTCGCGGCAGGCGCGCGGTTCAGTCGCGAGGCGCATGAGATGGGGATGCGCGTGGGCATCTGGCTGACGGATGACCCTGCGGAGACTGCGGCGTTGTTCGCGCTCGGGGTCGATGCGGTCGCCACGAACGATCCGGCAGCCCTCGTCGGCACGCGGCCGGACGGGGCCTGATGTTCAAACGGAAGCGATTGCCGGCGGATCTCATCCCGGCGCACGCGGCATTCCACGGGACCCTCGTAGAAGTGGAAGCCGGGAAGGCCGCTCTGGCCGGGGTCATGCCGACGACGCGCCTGCCCGGCCGGCCGCTGCCCGATGCGCTCCTGGAGTTCGAGGACCGGTTGGAGGCCGCGGGCGCTGGTATGGCGGCATGGCACGCCCGCCCGATCGAGAGCGAGTGGCGGGCGTGTTCGGATGGGCTGGAGAAAGCGCGCGATCGCGCCCGTCGGTTCCGGGAGGAAGGGCCTGACCTCGGCGGCTTCGAGGGACTGATCTGGGCGGTCGAGGAACTGCTGTCGCCGCTTGAGCCGTTCGAGGCGGCGGCCGTCGCGTTCCGCGGCCTCCGGACTAGTTCGAGCTGACTGAACGCCGTTCAACATCCCTAGTCCATACGGGATCGTTTTCCGTATTGCGCTAGGTATTCCGCACTAGTAGTGTCGCCACGCCGGTCCG
Organism: Actinomycetota bacterium; assembly: GCA_034667445.1. Lineage (GTDB taxonomy): Bacteria > Actinomycetota > UBA4738 > UBA4738 > HRBIN12 > JANXVR01. Next base: position 4,887 of record JAXDJY010000401.1, read on the forward strand.
ATCGCGGGTTGCCTGCTGTCGGCTCGGCGAACCGCGGGAGTCCCCCCGCACAACTCGGTTCCCGTAAGGGGAAGGGAGGATCGGATGAAAGGACGAAACGTCCGATGGTCCGCGACGGTGGGGGTTGCTGCCCTCACAGTGATCGCCATGGCCGGTTCGGCATTCGCAGCGGCATCGTGGGGTAATGCCCCGGGAGCCTCGGCTCCGCGTGTGGGCCGCAACTTTACGTGGAACGACGGCCCGCCGATGGCTGCGAAGCTCGGCACGAAGCTCATCGCTGTGTACGACAGCGACTACATCTCGTGCGGAGCCACCACTGACGGGTCCGGCTGCTTCATGGGTGCCTACGCCGCCACCAGCGGCAACAACGGCGGCACGTGGGCGGCGCCGGTGCGGCTCAACCCCAAGACCATCCACGCCGAGCGTGCCACGCTAGCGGCTGGATCCGCGAAAGCCTGTGCCGCGTACATGACGCAGACCAAGTACTACTCGGCCCACTACGCGACCTACACGTTCGACAAGAACGCCGTCCGTACGACGTATGTGCGATGCACCTCCGACGGCAAGACGTGGTCCGCAGCCTCGGCGCTACCCGGGCAGACGGCCACCAGCCGCGGCGACTACCCGTACATGGCGGCGTCGGGTACGAACTTCTACCTGACCATGACGAACTCACAGACCGGCAGCATCATGCTGTGGACCAGCACCAACAGCGGCGGAACGTGGAGCGGTCCGGTCAACGTCGGCAGCACCACGCTCGTTGACAACGCGAGTGACGGCTACGTCGGTG
>JAXDJY010000402.1:0-4106 GCA_034667445.1 Actinomycetota bacterium
AACGCCGAGCGACGGGTGAGCCCATCCCGTTCATCAAGGGCTACACCGTGTTCCGGGATCTGGAGCTCCTGGCGTCGCCCGGTGTGTTCGTGCCCCGAGACTCATCGGAATTCCTGGCGGAGCAGGCGATCGTCCGGCTCCGCAAGCGCAAGCGCCCCGTGCACGTAGATCTCGCGACCGGCGGCGGCACCATCGCGCTCGCGGTCGCCGACGAGGTGCCCAAGACGGACGTCTATGGGGCGGACGTCGCGGCCGACGCGGTCAAGCTCGCACGAAAGAACGCGAAACAGCTCGGCCTGCGTGCAACCTTCACGCAAGGGGACCTCTTCGGCGGCTTGCCGAAGAAGCTCCACGGCGAGGTCGACGTGATCACGTTGCACCCGCCGTACGTCGCGAAGGACGAAGTGGCGGATCTGCCCGATGAGGTCCGAGAGTGGGAACCGGAGCACACGCTCACCGATCAGAGCGTCGACGGGCTGGGCTTGATAACCAGGAGCGTTGAGGAGTCGCCGCTCTGGCTCAGCAAGAATGGCTGGCTGCTGGTGGAGGTGAGCCCGGACCGCGCCAGGGACGTTGTTCGCGTTTTCAAGTCCGGCGGGTTCCGAGAGGTGAAGAGCACGAAAGGCGGAGACCTGCCCGTAACGCGCGTGATCGTCGGGCGGCGTCCGGCGTGACGGCGGAGGTCCGGCCCTACGGAACGTGGACGTCGCCGATCACCGCGGTCATGTTGGTCGAGGGGACCTTGGGTCTCTCCGAGTTGTGGCTCGAGGACGGCATCACGTATTGGCGCGAGGCGCGTCCGGAAGAGGGTGGCCGTGGCGTCATCGTTCGCGGCGATCCCTGGTCCTCTCCGGTCGATGTGATCCCCGAAGGATTCAACGCGCGCACCACGGTGCACGAGTACGGCGGTGGGAGCTATCTGGTGCATCGGGGAACCGTCTGGTTCTCGAACATGGTCGATCAACGCCTCTACCGCGTCCCTGCGGCCGGGAGCCCCGAGGCCGTGACTGCCGAGACCGGCGGCACCCATCGGTACGCGGACGGCCGCGTCACACCCGATGGTTCGCTCCTGGTCACCGTGCGCGAGCGCCACGAGGGTGACGGTCCCGAGCAGGCGGTGAACGAACTCACAGTGCTTCCTCCGGACGGCTCGAGCGCGCCACGGACGATCGCGGGCGGACGAGATTTTTACGCGGCACCGCGGATCTCGCCGGACGGGGCGCGGCTCTGTTGGCTCGAATGGGATCTGCCCTTCATGCCGTGGGACGGGACCGAGCTGTGGGTGGCGGACCTCGCGGCGGACGGTACGCTGTCCGGTCACCGCCACGTCGCGGGCCGACTGCCGGACGCGGCGGGTGCCGGACGATCGGTGGTCGCACCGGAGTGGAGTCCTGACGGCGACCTCTGCTTCGCGAACGACCCGGATGGATGGTGGAACCTCTACCGGGAGCGCGACGGCGAGATCACGGCCCTCACGGAACTCAAGGCGGAGTTCGCCTGGCCGGCATGGGCGTTCGGTCAGCAGCCGTTCGGATTCCTCTCTGATGGGAGGATCGCCTGCATGTACGGCCGGGACGGCGTGCAGCACGTCGCCCTCCTGGACCCCACTTCCGGAGAGCTTGTCGACCTGGATCTTCCGCACACCGCCATCGATTGGCCGGAACTGGTGGTTGAGGGCTCGAGCGCGTCGCTGATCGCGGCGGGCCCCACGATCCCGGCGCAGGTGCTGCACCTGGACTTCGCCTCGCGCGGTGTGGAGGTCCTTCGAGAAAGCGCCGAGGTCTCGGTCGACCCCGCATATCTGAGCGTTCCCGTTCCGATCGAGTTTCCGACCGAGGACGGCCTCACCGCCTACGCCCACTACTACCCGCCGGCGAACCCATCCGCACAGGCGCCCGAGGGCGAACTCCCTCCCCTCATCGTCCACAGTCACGGCGGGCCAACGGCCGAGCACACGCCCGCATTTGAGCTGGGCCTCCAATACTTCACCTCGCGCGGGTTCGCGGTGGTGGATGTGAACTACGGCGGGTCAACCGGCTACGGGCGGGCATATCGCGAACGGCTGTACGGGACGTGGGGCGTTGTCGACACGATGGACTGCATCAACGCCGCGAAACATCTGGGGACGCAGGGGTTGGCCGATCGCGCGCGCTTCACCATCACCGGCGGGAGCGCAGGCGGGTACACGACGCTCTGTGCCCTCACCTTCCACGACGACTTCGCCGTGGGTTCGAGTTACTTCGGTCTCGCGGATCTGGAGCCCTTCGCCACGGGCGAGACGCACAAGTTCGAATCGCGGTATCTCGAGCAGCTCATCGGTCCGTATCCCGAGGCGATCGACGTGTTCCGCGCACGTTCGCCGATCCACTACGTGGACCTTCTGTCGTGCCCGGTCCTGCTCCTGCAGGGCGCCGAGGACGAGGTGGTGCCGCCGGCGCAGGCCGAGATCATGGTGGAGGCGTTGAAGGCGAAGGGTCTTCCGTACGCCTACCTCCTGTTCGAAGGCGAACAGCACGGCTTCCGCAAAGCCGAGAACATCATCGCTGCGACCCAGGCAGAGCTGTCGTTCTACGGCCAGATCTTGGGATTCGAACCACCGGATGTGCCCCGGCTCCCGATCGAGGGTCGAGCCTGAGAAGGGGTTGGGGGGGGGCCGGGACGCTTCGGTGAAGCCTCAGCCGCCGATCATGGACATGCTGCGGGCGGGCTGCACGAAATCGGGATGGTTCACCCGGTGCCCTGACCACTTGCCCCAAACAGCTTCCCTGATGAGTGTGGCCAGCTCCTGATCCGTCGCCCCGCTCCGCATCGGCCCTCGGAGGTCCGTTTCCTCGAGCGCGAACAGACACGCCCGAACGAACCCCTCGGCCGTGATACGGAGCCGGTTGCAAGTGTCGCAGAACGGTTCGGTGACGCTGTTGATCACACCGATCGCCCCCGGGGCGGCGTCGGCGAACCGGTAGAGGGAGGCGGGTTCGCTCCCGTTGCCCTCCGGCACCAGTGGGAACGCCGCGGCGATCATGTCCAGGATCTGCGCACCGGGAACCACCTTGGCGCGTTCCCATTCGTGTTGGGCGTCCAACGGCATGTACTCGATGAACCGCACCTCATATCCGGTCTCACGTGACCAGCGGGCGAAGTCGAGGAGTTCGCCGTCGTTGGTTCCACCGATCACGACGCAGTTGATCTTTATCGGTGTGAGACCCGCTGCCTCCGCAGCCCGCAGGCCGGCCAGGACCTTGTCCAGCGCATCGCGCCGTGTCATCTCCAGGAACCGGTGACGGAGCAGCGAGTCGACGCTTACGGTGGCCCGGTTCACCCCGGCCGCCGCGAGTGGACCCGCCTGTTGATCCAGGAGTACGCCGTTGGTGGTGAGTGAGATGTCGAGGTCAGGTCCGACCTCGCGGAACATGCCGACGAGCGTTGCCAGATCCGAGCGCACGAGCGGTTCGCCGCCGGTGACCTTGATGGATCTCACACCGAGCCCGACGAAGATCCCGAGGAGCCGGGTCAGCTCCTCGAACGACAAGATCTCCGACTTCGGGAGCCATGCGAGCCCTTCCGCAGGCATGCAGTACGTGCACCGGAAGTTGCACCGGTCGGTCACCGAGACCCGGAGGTCGTCGGCGATCCGGCCGAACCGGTCGATGAGTGGGCCGGTGATCGGTGCCTGCGTAGAAGAGGTGTCGGATTCGTCCATATGTGACATCCAGCCTACCCGTCGCCGGCCGGAGGACGATACCGGCGGTCAGGCAATCGTCGGCAGGGAGTCGGCGAGCGTTCGGAGAACCTCCGTCATGGCTTCGGCGCTGGTGAGACCGTCCGCGCGAGCGCGTTCGACTGCGGCTCCCATCAGGAAGGTCGCGAGCGGGGTGATCCTGCGCTCCACGCCGTGGGCGACATCACGAGCAGCGTCGAGGAGAAGCACCTCGTCGTCGGCCGACAGCGGCTCAACCCCCAAGGCGGATGCGAGATCGTTGATCCATGCCATGGAGGGAGACTACCCCGCACCCGCCGGACGAACACCTGCGTCGGCCCACGTAGAATGCCCGTCATGAAGGTCTTGGTCGCTTATGACAGCCGCAAGGGCACGACAAGGACGGTGG
>JAXDJY010000403.1:0-7003 GCA_034667445.1 Actinomycetota bacterium
TCAGGCGTCAGGGACTTCACGCTCGCCTTCGTCGAGACGCTCAGCAAGACGTCGTGCACCCTCGCGTGGGACGGCGTCGCGAGCGATCCGATCAGCGGCGGCAAGTACCTCGACCAGATCACCACGCTGCGCGCCGCCGGCGGCGACGTCATCCCCTCGTTCGGTGGCTGGATCGCCGACCAGGGCGGCACCGAGATCGGCGATTCGTGCGCCAACGTCAACACCATCGCGGCCGCTTATGAGGACCTCGTCACGCGCTACGACGTGACGCGGCTGGACATGGACATCGAAGGGCGTTCGCTCACGAAGTCTGCCGGGATCGACCGGCGGAACAAGGCCATCGCGCTCGCACAAGCCTGGGCCACCGCGCACGGCCGAACGCTGCAGGTCCAGTACACGCTGCCGACGAGCGCCAGCGGGTTGGAGGCGAGCGGCGTTGCGGTCCTGCAGAACGCGGTCGCCAACGGCGTGCGCATCGACCTCGTCAACCCGATGGTGTTCGACTACTACGACGGAACAACCACGAAGATGGGGGCGGCGGCCATCAGCGCCTCCCAGGGTCTGCACTCGCAACTGGCTACGCTCCTGCCGGGCAAGACCGCCGCGCAACTCTGGGCGCTGCAGGGCGCGACCATGATGAACGGCGTCGACGACTACCCCAAGCACACGGAAGTGACATCGCTCGCCGACGCCCAGCAGCTGCTGACCTTCGCGCAGTCAAAGGGCATGAGCGCCCTATCCATCTGGGCGATCCAGCGGGACAACGGCGGGTGCCCGGGTGCCCGCGCCGCGAACGACTGCTCAGGGATCGTCCAGAACACTTGGGATTTCAGCCACCTGCTGAACGCGTTCACGGGGTAGACGGGGACCGCCGGGTCGCCCATGTCGGCGGTCCTTCATATACTGCGGCCATGGCGACGGTGAACCTGCGCGCGCCGCTGAAAGATCTGGCGGGGGGAAACTCGGATGTCCAGGTGGAGGGCGCCACGGTGGGTGCGGTCATCCAGGCGCTGGAGAAGGAGCACCCCAAGCTCACCGGCTGGATCCTCGACGAGCAGGGGCACGTCCGCCGCCATGTCAACGTGTTCGTCAATGGGGAAAGGGTTCGTGAAGACGCGGCAGTGCAACCCGCCGACCGGCTCCACGTCCTCCCCTCGATCTCGGGAGGCTCACCATGACCGAACTCCTCGTCGGCACCCACAAGGGTCTGTTCGCTCTGCGCGGGACCAACGGCGATCCGATGGAACTTGCGGTCCGCGCGTTCCCCGGAGAGACCGTCGAGTACGCGACCCGCGATCCCCGTACCGGGCGGACCTTCGCGTCCGTCAGTAACGGCCAGTTCGGTCCCCGCGTGATGTTCACCGATGACCCCGGCCTCGGCGAGTGGAACCAAGCGAAGGGCCCGGCGTTCCCCGACGATGTCGATGCTGCGGTGGTGCGGACCTGGGTGGTGACGCCCGGGGAGATCGACGGGCTCCTCTACGCCGGCGTCGACCCGGCAGCGCTGTTCGTGTCCACGGACAACGGCGAGACGTGGGAGCTCAACCGCGGCCTCTGGAACGTCCCGACCCGTCCCGAATGGAACCCCGGGTTGGGGGGTCTCGCGCTGCACTCGATCTGTCCGTGGCCGGGAGATCCCGCACGGCTGGCCGTCGGGATCAGCGCGGCGGGTGTGTGGCTGAGCGAAGACGGTGGCGATACCTGGCGAACCGGCTACACCGGCCTGGTTCCGGAGTACCTGCCGGAAGACACGCGCGAGGGAACGCACGCCCTCTGCGTGCACAACATGCGCCGATCCCCCGTTCGTCCGGAGCGGTTGTTCATGCAGTTCCACGGCAGCGTGTACCGATCCGACGACACCGGGGAAACATGGAGCGACATCGCAACGGGTCTCCCTGACGGTTTCGGGTTCCCCATCGTTCTCGACCCGGCCGATCCGGATGCCGCCTTCGTGATCCCGCTCGACGGGATGTTCGATCGAGCGACGCCCGGCGGGCGGGTGGCGGTCTATGAGACGCGCGACGCGGGTGCATCGTGGACAGCGCGGGGAACAGGCCTGCCGCAGAAGAACGCATGGCTCACCATCTTGCGCCAGGCGTTCGGCGCCGACAGCGGGAGCCCACAATCGCTCGCGTTCGGGTCGACGTCGGGCACGGTATTCGCCTCGGGAGACGGCGGTGCCTCGTGGGGAACGGCGTTCGATCGGCTGCCGCGGATCACGTCCGTGCGTTTCGCCTGAGGGCCGGGTCAGGGCAGCGGGTCGCCGGAGTCCGGCCTCAGCCGCCGATGGTCACATGCACCGACGCAACATCAGACGCCGCAACATGCGCATCCGCCAGGTCGACGGCGAAGGTGCCTGTCGATGTGGGCACGGCGCCGCGCACCTGTGAGAGTGATCTCCCGAAGGCGTCGGAAAGCGCCAGCTTGAAGCGCATGCCGGCGCACCGTGCCGCCGCCGCGGCGTCCATGCCGGTCACCCTTGCAGCGCGCACCCCGTAGTCGGCCAGTCGTTCGTCATACGTCGTCTGGAACCGAACGGTGAGCGGCACCGCTCGGCACGACGAGACGTCCTGCCTCGAGAACTCCCCGGCATCTGGTCGCCCTGTGGCCGCGAACCCCGACACCGAGCCGGCGAGTGAGAGCAGCAGGAACGACGCCATGGCCACGAGACCGGGCCTATATAGCCGCCTCCATGCGAACATCCGTGCAGTCCTTTCCGTAGCCCCCTCCGAGCGCGCGCGCCTCGATCCAGACATCGGCAGTGACTACCCGTTTCAAGATGGGGCGGAGTACCCATCCTCGGGTAGTACCGGGGTGACAAGGCTACCGATGCGAAACGTGGAAGAGGACCTAGGCCGAACGGCGAAGCGGGGCCGGTTCGTGTTGAGAACGCCTACCGGTACACGCCGTTGTGGCCCAAGCTGTAGTTGCCGGGCTGGGGGAAGTAGGTCAGTCCATGGGGGTCGTCCCCGACCTCGATCTGCTTGATGATGTGGCCGTTCGAGGTGTCCACGACCGTGACGGTGGTGCCGTACCGATTGGTCTCCCACAGCTGCGACCCGTCGGGGGAGATCTGCACCATGTCGGGACTGCCACCGACGTGCCAGGTATGGATCACCCTCTGCTGGGCGAAGCTGATCACCGAGATGGTCCCCGCGAGTCGGTTCGTGAGGTAGAGGAGCTTCGTGTCGCGACTGATGGCCATCCCGTGCGCACCGGCACCGGTGTGGATGAACTTCACCTGTTTCATCTTCGTGGGGTCGATCACCGAGACGCCGCTCGTGCCCTGGTTCCCGACGTAGAAGTACCGGCCGTCCGGCGAGAGCTTGACGTCGACCGGCAGCCCTCCGACGTTCATCTTCCCCCGGACCGCCATGCTCTTCCAATCGACCTTGATCACGTTGCCGTCGAACTCACATCCGATCATCAGGTAGGTGCCGGTTGCCGAGAAGTCCAGATGGTCGGGGCCACTGCACGGCAGCGGGAGCGCCTTGATAAGTTTCCAGGTCGTCGGGTCGTAGAAACGCAGTTGGTTGTAGTACTCGGCCACGTCGATGGCGACGCTTCCGTCCGGACTGAAGTACAGGTTGTACGGATGTTCGATGTTGTGGATGATCCGGACGAGCTTGCCGGTGCGCGGATCGATCTGTGCGAGTTCGCTGGCCGCCGACGTGTCCACGTAGAGCCATCGTAGGTTCCACGACGGCGTCACATGCTCGGGGAAACTCCGGTAGCCGAGGTTGATGGTCCGGACGATCTTGAAGGTCGCCGGATCGATCACCTCGACGGTGCCGGGGACTCCGTTCGGCACGTAGACGTAGGACTTGTCGCCGGCGACCTTGGGGCTGAGGGCCGGACCCATGATCGCCTGATAGATATCGCGCGACTGCGGGGCGGCGCCGCCCCCTACGGACGGGGAGGGTGACCTCGCCGCAGAACGGCTCGGACCACTCGACGGTGAGACGCTCTCGCTCGATCCGCTCGACGGGCTCCCGCCGGCCTGGGCGTTCGACCCGGTCTCACGCAGCAGTGCGACCGTGACCAGCGCGCCCGCGAGGAGGATGAGCACGAACGACGTCCGTCTCCTCCGCACCTTGAGCCGGTCGGTCCGGGCGCTGGTCTCGGGCATCGCTCAAGACCCTAGCGCACGGGCCACATGTTGCCCGGTCAGTGCTTGCGCTCAGCCTCTTCCGCCCGAACCTGGTCGAGTGCCGCGCGGATCATGGTGACGGCCAAATGCTCGGAGATGGGGTCCTGAGGGGAGAGGGCCTGCGTCCGATGCATCACATCCAGGCTTCCGCGAAGGAGCTCCTCATCGGTCCCCGACCGGGTGACCAACGAGTGGATCGCCCGGGAGGACAGGCTCATCGAGTACTTCGCCAGCGCGGTCTGCTTCGCCAATATCTCTTCGCTCATCCCGTGAGGATGCCACGGGCGGGTGTGGTTTGGCCAACGCCCCGGGCTAGCCGATCCCCATCCCTGACGGACGCCGGATCCCGATGGCGGCGCCCAAGCTCCTGTCCAGCTCCTGCCCGGTCCCCGTTTTCACGCGCGATCGGCGCAGGACCAGGCCGGTGATGAGCACCGCCAGGATCGTCACCACAAGCATGATCGTTGCGAGGGCGTTCACCGCCGGGGTGATCCCGAAGCGAACCGCCGAGTAGAGGACGATCGGCCACGTGTTCGTCGTGCCGTTGTTGAAGGCCGCGAGCACATAGTCGTCGAAGGAGAACGTGAAAGACAGTAGGGCCGCCGCAACGATCGCCGGCATCAGCCGCGGCAAGGTGATCTGCCTGAACGTAGAGAACGGTCCCGAGCCGAGGTCGTAGGCGGCCTCCTCCAGGGTGTCACCCATCCCGACGAACCGGGCCCGGATGATAAGCATCGCCAACGACGCGTTGAACACGATCTCAGCGAGCACGATCGTCCAGAACCCCAGTGGCGGAAAGGCGGGTATGAGGTTCTTCGCTTGCACGAAGAAGATCAAGGAAGCCACGGCGATCACGATCTCTGGCACGACGAGCGTCAGGTACACCAAGACATCGAACGGGGCACGGGCGCGCGGGCGCATCCGAGCGAGCGCGAGCGCGGCGCAGAGTCCGAGCGCCGTCGCAACCACTGCCGCGATGGCCGCGATCTTCAGGCTGACGACGATGGCGGGGATGAAGGTCGGGTCGTGGAGCCCCGCACTGAACCAGCACGTGGTGCCACCATTCCAGACGGCGATATTCCCGATCTTGTCGGGCGGCAGAGAGCAGACGTTCGCCCCACGGAACGTCGAAAGTGCCACCGGGGATGGCTTGTTGAACGCGAACAGCGCCATGACCGCGATGGGCAGGAACAAGAACAGGAACACGATGATGGCCCAGAGCGTGAAGCCCGCTTTCGCCTTGGACACCCTAGGCACCGAAGCGCTCCTCTTTCGTCGCGAACAAGATGTAGACCAAGACGAACACCGAGAGCGCGATCATGAGCGATATCGCGAGCGCCGATCCGAAGGGCCGGTTCTGCGCTTCGTTGAATTGATCGCCGATGAGGTTCCCCACGAACTCATACTTCCCGCCCCCCAGGATGTTCGGGATGATGTACTCACCGGTCATCGGGATGAAGACAAGTAGTGCGCCGGTGACGACCCCGGGAAGCGTGAGGGGGAACGTGATCTGCCAGAACGCTTTGAAGGGTTTCGCAGTGAGATCGGTCGCCGCCTCGATCAACGTCCAGTCCATACGCTCCAGTGAGGCAAACACCGGCAGGATGAACAGGGGCAGGTAGTTGTAGACCAACCCGACCCCAACCGCGTACTTCGTGTACAAGATATTGATCCCTGTGGTCTTGGCCAGGTAGCCCTGGGGATCAAGGATGATCTGCAGCGCGTACGTTCGGATCAGGAACGAGGTCCAGAAGGGCACCACGATCAGCAGCAGCGCGAGCATCTTGTAGGTCGAGAGATACCGTGCCATCCAATAGGCAACCGGGTACCCCACCACGATGGTCAAGACCGATCCCGTGCCCGCCATCACCAACGTGCGGATGAAGATGGACAAGTACACATGGTCCAAGACCAAGTGGTACTGCGAGAGGTCGAAGGCGTAAGAGACGGACGTGAACCCCGTCTGAACGGCGAACGAGTACGCCACCAGGATCCCCATCGCGCCCAGGAAGAAGACCGCCTCGTACAGGAACGACGGCAGGAGGAGCCATGCGGGATAGCGTGGCGAGAACGACCTCCCGCCTCGAACGGACCCGGAAGGGGTGACGATCGGCGTCTCCCGACCCTCCCCCATCAACCGGCTTTGAACTCCGTGTAGATCTGCGTGCGCCCCTGCACCACCTGCGGGCTGACGTTCAGGATGTACTTGTAGTTGTCGGTGTAGGAGGCCGGCACGTTGAAGAGCGGATCGCTCGTCAACGAGGCCGGCATCTGTGAGAGGGCGTCGGGGATCGGGATGGGGTAGTTGTGGTACCCCATCTCAGTGACCGCGGTGCTCGGGGTGAGCAGCCAGTTGATCCAGGCGTGCGCGGCGACCGGATGCGGAGCGGCCGCCGGGATGCACCAGTTATCGGCCCAGATCTCGGAGGTTCCCGTCGGGATCACCGCGGTGATGTCGCCTTCCTTCTTCCGCCCCTCCACGATGCGACGTACGTCGCCGTTCCACCCCTGGCTGAGGATGATGTTCCCCGCGATCGCGTCGTTGATGTACTTGTAGGCGCTGATCGTGGTCACGCCCGACCGGATGGACAGCAGGAACTGTTTGACCGTGTCGAAGTCACTCTGGCTACCGGTGTTTGGATCGAGGTCCAGGGCCATCAGCGCGAGCGGCACCACTTCTTCGGCGCCGTCCAGGAGGTTCGTGCGCCCTTTCGTCACGTACTTCGGCAGGGCTTCGTAGAAGTCATGCATGGTCTTCAGATCGTCGGTGATGATCGTGTTGTTGTAGAAGAACATCGTGATCCCGAAGTCCTTGATCACGTGGTAGAGGCCGGTCGGGTCGTATGACGGCTT
>JAXDJY010000404.1:0-3479 GCA_034667445.1 Actinomycetota bacterium
CCCCATGCGTGGTGGCTGATCGAGGCCGAGGGGTCGTTGAGGAGGAACTTCGCCACGAAGCAGCCCTCGTAGTCGTGGACGACGCCGGTGTCGCCTTCGTTCGCAAGCTGTTCCATCGCCGCGCGCAGCGCCGGGATGAGCCGCTTGTTGCACGTGACACGGCCGAGGATGGGAACTGTCGTGGTCGTGATGTTGTTCTGGATCCAGGCCGGATCGATCTGCAGGAACCCCGGGTTGCCGGGAGCAGGGCGGCCAGCCCACTCGCCGAATCGAGCTTTGATGTCCTCTTGGGGCAGGACCAGGTCAGCCGAGCGGAGGTAGGTCGTCTCTCCGGGTGCGCGGACCTGCACCGCCGGATATTGCATCCCGGCCGGGAGGAGCCGCAGGAGCTTCGGTCGCAGCTGCGCGTCCGTCGGTGAGGCTCCGTCTCTGGCGTGCATCAGGAGGTAGCGGGACGTGTGCACCCCCAGCGATCTGCCGGTCGACGCATCGACCACCAACTCCTGCGCGCCGACCAGCACGTCGGGCAGGACCGCCACGATCTTCACCGTGCCACCCTTGAAGGTGAGCGTGCCGCCGACACCGATCCGCCGAAGCGCCGCCGACGTCTCGCTCAGGATGCCTTCGTTCGGTCCGAGATCGGCGACGGTTGCCCGATAGGGCTGCGGGAGGAAGCTCGCGAACCGTGCGGGTACGATCCCGGCGGCGTCGATGGGGATGGCGAAGGGTGCGGGCGCTTTGACCGTTTTGCCCGCATCGTCGGTGGAGCGCAGCAACCAGATCTCGTCCTGCAGGACGACAGTCACGCGGTCGAAGTAGGAGAGCTTCGCGGCCCCCGCGGCGAAGCCGGGTGGCAATCCCGTTGGAACCCACGCGAGGTAAGCACGCGGCGTCGTCGGCTTGTTCGTGCCCGGAGAGGATCCGGAATTCGGACCGAGCGAGGCAGGCGGGGTGAGGCTGATGTTCCTGTCGTTCTCCCTGCCACGCGAGAACGCGATGATCGCGAACCCGATGAGGAGGGCCGCTCCGGCTGCGATGCCTGCGTTGATCAGCGCTCGGCGTCGGGTCGGTTCCACCCGCGGAGTCTATGCCTCTAGCCGATGGCAGCCGGGTGTTCGAGGAGGTCGGCCAGACGTTCGGCGCGCTCGGCGGCCTCCTGTGGATGGCCGAGCGCGACCTCCCGGGCGATCGCGCCGAGTTCGCGCTCGACGCGAGGGCCGAGCGTGCCGTGACGGCCGGCGATGAGCGGGTCCAGCCGTCCGACGGCGCCCTCGAGACGGGTCATCGCCGCTGCCAGCGGGTTCCGGCGTTCGCGGTAGCTGTCGAGAGAGATGACTTGAGCCATGACGCCACCCTAGCCCGGGGGTCTGACATGCCAAGGCTCATTGCGAAGGACGGCCCGGCCATCCAAGCTGGACCCTATGCACCCCATCCGCCGCGGCCTGGCCGTTCTCGCTGCGGCGCTGGTCATCGCGAGCCCGGCGGCCGGTGCCTGGCGCGCACGAGCCGCCGAGAGGACGGTCCCCGCCGCTGCGCCCAACATCCTGCTCATCCTCACCGACGATCAGCGCTGGGACACGCTCTGGTCCATGCCCACCGTCCAGCGGGAGTTGGTTGGCCGCGGGGTCACGTTCGACCAGATGTTCACGACGAACTCGCTATGTTGCCCCAGCCGCGCCTCCATCCTCACCGGTGACTTCTCGCACACGACCGGTGTGTATCGGAACGAGCCCCCGTTCGGCGCCTTCCCGTCCTTCCGCGACACGTCCACTCTGGCGACCTGGCTGCACGACGGCGGGTATCGCACCGCGCTCTTCGGCAAGTACATCGACGCCTACCAGTCTGCGGCCAACGATGGCTACATCCCGCCGGGCTGGGATCAGTGGGAAGCGTTCGTGCACGCTGGGTTCTACGACTACCGTCTGACGACGAACGGGACGCTGACCGACCACGGCTCCGCGCCGTCGGACTACTCGACGACGGTGCTCGGGAAGGATGCGACCGACTACGTTCGTTCCGCGCCTACCACGCAGCCACTGTTCCTGGAGTTCGCGCCTGAGGCGCCGCACGCCCCCGCCATCCCGGAGCCACGCTACGCGAGCGCGTTCGGCGATCTCCCCGCGTGGAACCCGCCGAACATGAACGAGACAGATGTCTCGGACAAGCCGGCGTATATCCGGAACCTGCCGTCGATGGACGCAGCCGCGCTCGCTGCCGAACAGACCTTCCGCCAGGACCAATATCGAACGCTGCTCTCGGTGGACGATCAGATCGCCGCGCTGCTCAAGGCTTACCAGGACACCGGCCGCCTGCAGAACACGATGATCATCTTCACCTCCGACAACGGCCTGGCCTGGGGCGAACACCGGTGGGTGAAGAAGGAGGTGCCCTACGACGAAAGCCTCCGCGTGCCGCTGGTGATCCGTTACGACGCGGCGACCGACGGCGCTCCGAGCACCGACCAGCACCTGGTGTTGAACGCCGACATCGCTCCGACCATCGCCGATGCCGCGGGCGTCGCGCACCCTTCGACCGACGGGACCAGCATGCTCCCGCTCCTCCGAGATCCGAACGCGCCGTGGCGCCACGACTTCGTGCTCGAACACATGGAGGGCGGGAACCCCGTTCCCACGTTCTGCGGCGTTCGCACGGAAGGGTGGAAGTACGTGCGGTACGCCACCCGGGAGCAGGAGCTTTACAACCTGACGGCGGATCCCTACGAGCTGCAGAACCTCGCGGGCACACCGGCGGATGCGCAGGAACAGGCGGCGCTGCGCGCGCGGACGGCTGTGCTCTGTCAGCCTGAACCACCGGGGCTGGATCCGAGTCCGGCGGCAACGTCGGTGGCCTGGGCGGCGATCGTGGTTGCGGCAGGTCTGGGACTGGCCGGGCGCCATTCGCGAGCCGGGTCTGCGCGGTAGCCTCGGGTCCATGAGCCGGGACGACGTTCGTGCGAACCTCATGAGTTGGGAAGCGGACAGCGCCGACTATCAGGCACGGAACTCCTCGCAGCTGAACCGGTGGGACGCAGTGGTCTGGGGCACGTGGGCGATCCCCGAGGATGCCATCAACGCCCTTGGCGACGTCACCCGCCTCCGCACGCTCGAGCTCGGCTGCGGCGCGGGTCAGTTCGGGATCAACGTGGTGAAGCGCGGCGCGAACGTCTTCGGCCTGGATTTCTCCGAGAACCAGCTCACGGCCGCGCGCGCGAACGTCGCGGAGACCGGGGAGCGGTTCCCACTGGTGCGGGCGAGTGCGGAAGAGCTCCCATTCGCTGATGGGACCTTTGACCTGGTGATGTGCGACCACGGAGCGACATCATTCACCGATCCGCACGTGACCATCCCGGAATGCGCACGGGTGCTGAGGCCGGGAGGGATGCTCGTGTTCAACATCGCGTCGCCGTGGGTTGCGGTGTGCTGGCCGGACGACGAGTCGCCACCCGACCGCGAACTCCACCGCCCCTATTTCGAACTCGG
>JAXDJY010000405.1:0-4068 GCA_034667445.1 Actinomycetota bacterium
ATATCGTCGCCGTACAAGCAACAGCCACGGGTTCAGAGGTCGTGGCGACTTACCCGCTCGGAGATGATCCCGACGCCGCTATATCGCCAGACGGCACCCGACTCTATGGCGTCGGGACAACGTTTCGATCGACGAGCATGTTCAAGGTCTACGACACGGCTACGCACAAGCTGATCAAAGATGTTCCCGTCCCGGATCGACAGGGCACGACCGGCTTCCACCTCACCGATAAGATCACTGTTTCACCCGATGGAAGCCGTGTCTACATCCTGGTCGGGGAGTCCGATGTTCCGCCACATAAGGGCGTTCCTCAGGGACTCGCGACGTTCGACACGTTGGCCGGCGTGATGCTTCCCCACGTCATCCCGCTCCCGCGATGCGTGGACCCGACCATCCTTCCCGGGACCGACTCGCGTGTGACCGTCGTGTGCCGCCAGATCGATGAGGTTCGATTCCTCCAGGTCTCCGGCGGCGGAGGCCTCGCCACTGAGCGACGTGTGGCTCTACCGAGGAGTGGCTCCAGCGTGACGGATGCCAACGGAAACGCCGTCGACGTGAGCTACGTCAGCCAAGCCGTGCTCTCTCCCGATGGCGGCACGGTCTACGCCGTGCCGCGCGACGGTGTCGTGTTTGTCATCGATGTGGGGACGCAGCGCGTGACCCGCGAGGTCCAGCTCCCACTACCGACCGGGTACGTCGTCGCGGTTCCACAGGTCACGCTCTCGCCCAGCGGCGATGGGTTGTATCTGGGGCTAGGCGCATACCTCCACGGCGACCTCGTCCACGCAACCACCATCCTCGGCGTTGATACGGCGACATGGCAGAAGACCACGACGGAGAGGACGCCGGCCTTCTCCGCATTCAGGGTTGCGAACGACGGGTCGCGGATCTTCGCGGTGAACGAGAAGTCGCCAACCCTCGGCGTGGTCGGCCTCCGACCGGTCACGGGGTACGTGCCGTTCGGAACGGTGGCTGGGAGGCCTCTCGCGATCTTCACGACGGCAGCGCCCACGCAAGCCAGTGTGCCGTCAGGGGTCACGTCCTACCACGCTCCCGCGGGTTGGACCATCGGCCTCCCGGCGGGGTGGCAAGCCGTCCCATTCTCAACATCGAAGGAGGGAGCGACGGCTGTCGGTGTTCAGCTGTCGAACGTCACGCTGCCGCCGCCGACGATGGTCCCCGGCTACCCGATCCAGACGAACGGGAGGGTTCTTCCCTCGGACGGCGTCTCGTTGATCATCGGGACTGACCAGGATCCTCGCGATGTCCAGCAGCCGCCCCAGCCTCCCAGGCCACTCCCGGTGCCGCCGCTCTACAACCTTGCATGGCGCATGGGCAGCGCAGGGTCCGATTCGCCCTACGTCCAACTTCTGTGGTTCGAGTGGAACCGCCAGATCTACATCGCATCGGCGAAGGTTGGGCCTCAGTCCACTCCCGATGAGCGCGCCGCCCTCGACGAGATCATCCTCTCGTTGCGGTTCCCTTCGATTACGCCCTCCGCAAGCGGGATGGGTATCAGTGGCCCTCTGATAGGAGGAAGCTACGTGACGCTCACCCAAGCACAAGGGATAGCCCGGGTGCCCTTGGACCGACCGCAGTCCGACCTTGCGTCGGATCCGGGCCTCACGTCGGTATGGGTATCGTCCCCTAGTGACCCACCCGCCGTCCGGTTCGACTATGCGTCAGGCGTGACAGTGGTGCTCACGCTGTGGCCCGATGGGAAGGACCCTGCGACCTCGTACGCGACCCAACGCGAACAGACCGGCGGCTTTGGGTCTCTGACGACCATCAACGGCAACCCGGCATACATCGTTGGTCAGAACGCTGTACCCACACCGGTGACGATCCGAAGCTCGGCAGGTGGATCCACCACTGTGAGTCAAGTCGATCCGAGCATCGCCACCGTCGATATGTCGATCGGCGACGTCGATGTACTCATCAGGGGACAGTTCTCTGCATCGAAACTCGTGAAGGTGGCTGAGTCCGTCCAGCCCTAGCTCGAGTCGAACTGGCTCGGCACAAGAACCCTAAGTATGACGTCCCCTTCGTGCGTGTTGGATGTAGGCATGCCGAGCGATGACTTCGAGGAGCTGTGGGTCCGCCACTATGCGGCGGTGGCTCGCACGGCCTTCCTCGTGTCCGGCGACCGGGAGGCGGCGATGGACGACGCACAGGAAGCCTTTGCGAGGGCTTTCCAGCACTGGGGGAAAGTATCGAAGCTTGAACGACCCGAGGGCTGGGTCCACAAGGTCGCCACGAACCTCGCTGTGTCGCGCGCACGCAGACGCCGGCCGCCGCGCATGACGGTGAGGACCGAGCCTGGCCCCGAGCCGCCCGACGATGAACTGTTCGCAGCGATCGGGTCGCTGACTCCGGCGCAGCGGGCGGTGATCGCGCTTCGGTTCTACCTGGACTGGTCGGTCGCCGACGTTGCACTCGCGCTCGGCAAACAACCAGGCACGGTTACCGCGTTGACGCACCAAGCGATGGTGCGGCTCCGCGAACAGCTCTCGAAGGAGCGACACGATGGATAACCACGAGACGCTCCTCACCGAGCGGATCAAGGCGAGCACCGACCGCGTCGTGTTCGCGCCACCTGCCCTTTCGCCCGTTATCAGACGTGGGCGACGACGGCGATCGCTAGTGCGGGTCGGGCAGAGTGTGTGCGCCGCTGCGCTCGTGCTCGCGATCGTGCTGCCGTTGGTCGCGCTGCTCCCGCTCGACGACGCACCCAACTCGCACGGTCCAGCCACGGTGCCGGCAAACTGGGTGACCGCATCGATCCCAGGCATCGGCTGGACGTACCGGTACCCGCCCGATTGGCGATCCCAACCACTTCGGTTCTTCAGCGACGGGATCGGAAGCACCGCAGGGTCCCTCGTCTCGAACAAGCAACTCAGGTTCGGACATCCCAGCCATCCGGGGTTCAAGACACCGAAATGGGACATGCGGGTCCTGCCTCCAGACGGAGTGGCGATGGCCATCACCGCGGGCGGAGGGACGGTGTTACCCATGCCTCCCGGGATCTCCTCGGTCCTGACCCATCCTGCCGCGGTGAAGTACTCGGGGGACGCCAGGTCGTATCAACGGGTCTTCGTCGAGGGGACGAGTCGGATCGTCGTGACAGCCTGGATCGGGCGCGCGTCGTCTCAGGATGACCGGACGGCTCTAGCGAGCGTCATCCGTTCGATCGCTGAAGCACCAGGCGGCGGCGTCGTCGATGGTGGAACCCCATCGGCAGCACCTCCAGCCGCGTTCCCCGCGGTCTATTTCCCGCCAACTTTCGAAGGAGCAGACGGTTGGCATAACCGTGATTCAGGATTGGCGGCGGCCGGCGCAGGTGCCGTCGCTTGGGCGTCGACGACAGCGTTCGACCCGGCGGATATCTCTCCGAAGGCACCGGCCATCCCGCCGAACACGATCGCGGCGCTGCCGGCAGACGGCATCGTCATGGTCGCGGAGGTCACGCCGTGGACGTTCGATCCTGCCGATGGACCGTGGCCCGCTTCGGCGGAGCAGCCACTCGACCTATCGCAGGCTCAGCTTCGCGGACCGGTAGCCGAGGAGCCGCCCGGCAACTACTCGGTCCTCGAACTCGACAACCGCTATACGACGGTTCGCGTCTATTTCGGCACGGACGCACCGAGCGCAGCTCTCATCCAACAGGCGCAGGCCGAACTCGATCGACTCCGCGTGCCCCCCGTGTGTCCCACGCCGTCGAAAGGCGGCTACGAAGCGAGCCTGAGCGTCGACAGCGGCGCACCGGGAGACACCGTCACGATCTCCGGTCCGATGCCGATCCAGGGTCCGGACGGCTCGTTCGATCACGCCGGCCAGACAAGCATCGCGGCCTGGTGGAACGTTTCCCCGGGCGATTGGACAGACCTCGCCCCGGGAGCCACGACCCCTCCATCTCCGGCGGGATCGGGACCCGTGGTACAACTTGGAGAGGGCGGCCTCGGGGCGTGTTCCTTCACGATCTCATTCACCGTGCCGCAGGCACCACCCGGCACGTACCCCATCGTCCCGATCGAACAGAACCCTGAAAGCGCGACGTCGTTGCCAGCC
>JAXDJY010000406.1:0-6264 GCA_034667445.1 Actinomycetota bacterium
GTCCGAGCTCCTGGCGCGACTGGATGCGCGTCTGCCTGTCCTGTCGAGCGGAGCGCGCGACGCACCCGCGCGCCATCGCACGCTGGAAGCAACCGTTGCCTGGAGTTACGCACTCCTCGCAGAACGAGAACAGGGGTTGTTCGCGAGGCTGTCGGTCTTCGCGGGCGGCTGGACACTCCAGGCGGCTGAGGATGTCTGCGCTGCGGACATCGATTCCCTCGAGCAGCTGGTGGAGAAGAGTCTGGTCCGCGCCGAACAAGGTCGATTCGACATGTTCGAGACGATCCGCATCTACGCTCTGGAACGCCTCGATGAGGACGCTCGCGCCGAAGAGACGCGGCGCCGACACACGAAGTACTACGCGGAGCTCGCCAGACGGGCCGAGCCCGAACTCACCGGACCCCACCAACAGGTCTGGCTCGATGCGCTGGCCGCCGAGTACGACAACCTCAGATCGGCGCTGGAACGTTCGGCAACGGAGGACGGCGAGACAGAACTTGCCCTGCGCTTGGGGATGGGGCTCGCGCTGTTCTGGTTCCTCCGTGGGCCCTTCCAAGAAGGGACCAGATGGCTCGAGCGGGTCATCGCAGTGTCCGGTGACGTCCGGTCCAGAGAGCGGGCAGGCGTCCTGTGGGGCGCAGGATTGTTATGGGCCGTCATCGGGGACCTGGCACGTGCGCACTCGTTGGCCGGATCCGGTCTCTCGTTGGCGCGGTCGCTCGACGACGAAGCGATGATGGCGCGGTGCCTGGATCTGCTCGGGCTACTCGCTTTCTTCGAGAGCGACCTCCGGGCCGCCCGCTCACTGTTCGAGGAGAGCATCGATCTCGCCCGTCGATCCGGGGACGACTGGTGCTTGGCCGACGCGCTGGGGACACTCGCCTCGATCTACCCCCTGCAAGGGGAGTTCGAACGATCACGGGAAGCCGGCGATGAAGCGCTGGATATCGCGCGGAGGAACGACGATCGCCAGGGCATGCGGATGGCGCTGTTCGCACTGGCGCTATGTGAGCTTCGGTTGGATCAGATCGACACCGCGAGGCGCGCAGCCGAGGAAGGGCTCGCGATCTGTCGGTCGATGGGCGATCTGTTCTTCTGTTCGTACTTCTTGTGGGTCCTGTCGTTGGTGGGGACTATGGCAGGCGATCTCCGCGAGGCACGCGTTCTGGCCGAAGAGAGTCTGCAGATCGCCGAGGACCTCGATGTTCCGCTCCTCCTCGTTTGCGCGCTTGAGGCTGCAGCCGGTGCCGCGCGTGCCGAGGGCGACACGTCCGGAGCCGAGAAACGCCTCCATCGTGCGGTTGAGATCGGGGATCACGGCACGGTGCCGCTGTCCTATGTTGCGACCGTGCACCGGGCGCTCGGGGCTCTCGCTGCCGAACGCGGTGATGACGCGACCGCTCGGACGGAGTTCGACAAGTCGCTATCGCTCGCCCGCGCGGTGGGCGACTCCTGGGGCGTCGAGCAGACGACCCGCTACGTCAGTACCCAGCCGCCTTCGGCCTGACGCCAGACCCGCCCACACAGCGGGCAGGGCCACTCCATGAGCGGTGAGCCGAAGTCGGGGGGCTCACATTGGTGGGTATCCAGATCGTCGGACACACCTGAAGCTTCGCAGACAGCCGGGCCAAGTCAACTTCACGAGGTATCGTTGAGGCTCCCCATGCGTCTTGGACCTGCTCACACGCGTCGTTTCGCCGCCCGCCGGGTCCCCGCGGGCGTGCTCTCATTCATCCTGGTCGTCGCCCTCGCGCCCCGCGCCTCCGCCTCGACCCAGTCGAAGCTCTCCGACGCCAAGCGACAGCTGACGGCCCTCATGGACCAGATCAAGACACAGGAAGCGAACGCGCTGACCGCGGAGAACCAGCTCGCCGACCTGAACGCCCGAGTCGTGTCGGCAACCCAGATCGAGGATCACCTTTCGGCTCAGCTCCTGGCGACGCAGACCTCGATCGCGGCCGACAAGGCAGAGGAGGAAGACCTCCAGGCGAAGTTCGACGCGATGTTGCGGTCGGCGTACATGACCGGCTCAGGGGTGGGGGGCATCCAAGGCCAGGTCCTCGCCTCGATGCTGTCGTCAACGTCGTTGGCCGATCTGTCGGACCGGGCCGTGTACGCGTCCGCGCTCGCTCAGTCCTCCGTCGACCTGTCCACCCAGCTGTCCAACGCCAAGGCGTTGCTCGAGGCGAGAGCCACCGACCAGTCCCGTCTGCTCGCGCGCCAGACGTCGTTGCTCGCGAACCTCCACGATGCCCAGCTCGCGCGAGGCAACGCCGTCGCGGCGCAACGGGACGCGGTCGCGGCGCTTGACCAAACGAAGGAGCGCATCCTCTCCCTGATCGTCCGGCTTCACAAGCAGCTGAAGGCGCAGGAGATGAAGGACATCGGCGGCGCGTTCCAAGGGGGCGAGCACATCACCTACGGTGCGTGGGCCGGTTACTTCCTGCGGACGATGAACGCTCCTTCGTGCAAGTCGAACCTGGTGGTCGTGGTCGCCTGGCAGCTTTCCGAGTTCACACAGGCCGCCTGGAATCCGCTCGCCACCACGCATCCGATGCCCGGATCCACGCCGTTCAATTCTTCGAACGTGCAGAACTACCCGACGCTCGGCGTGGGATTGCAAGCGAGCAAGGACACTCTGGTCCAAGGTTCACCGACCTACGGCTATGGAGCCATCATCTCGAGCCTGTCGGGCTGTTCGGACGCGATGACGACGGCCCGCGCGATCAACGCGTCTTCGTGGTGCCGAGGCTGCGCCTATGGGACCTACGTCACGGGCAACATCGCCAAGGTCGAAGCGAACTACAAGATCTACGCCGCCCTCTGATCCGATCTCGGCTCGGCCTCCACGCGACCGCTTATCCGCCGCCGGCGCTGACGGCGAGGTCCGTCAGAAGGCCGAGCGTGAACCCGACGATCAAACCCGTAAGGACGAACTGCGTCGAGAACCGGCGCGAAGCGCTGCCCCAGATCTGCCCGACGACATACAAGATGGCGCCGGCCGCCAGGGCGAAGAACGCGATCTCGAGCGGCAGGGACGACACCCGGTAGCCGACGAGCGTGCCGAGGAACGTCGGTCCGCCTGCGACGAGGCCCGCCAGCAGGAGCCATCTCCACGACGGACGCTCACCGCCGAGGGGGCCCACGATGCCGAAACCCTCGGTCGCATTGTGTAAAGCGAATCCGACGATCAGCGTCGTGGCGAGGGTGATCTGCCCCGAGCGCGCAGAAACCCCGATCGCCAGCCCTTCGGAGAAGTTATGGAGTCCGATCGCGACCGCGATCATCATCCCGAGCGACAGCGCGGCCCGGCGACGTATCGCCGCAAGCATCTCAGTGGCTTGCTCGACGGCCACCGCGTCTGCGCTCCCGCCCGCGATCGGTGAGGGTTCGCGGTGCCAGACCTTTCCTTCGAGCCAAGCCAGGCCGAGAGCGCCGAGCGTTAGACCTGCGATCACCATGACCACGTCGAGCACGAACGGGCCCCGCGCCCCGCCGTCGAGGGCTTTCCCCAGCGCTCCATCGATGATCTGGTGCGCTGCGGACACGACGTCCCAGAAGATGAAGAGCAAGATCCCGGCCGAGACCACCGACAGGAATCCCTTGCCTCGGGGGGGGAGCGAGCGGATCCGTCCAACCGGCAGCCCGAGGAAGATCGTGGATCCGGCGATGGCCCCGAGTATCGCTACCCGTGTCGCGTCCACAGTGGCTAAGCTCCTCGTTCGTTCCGTCTAAGGCTGTACTTAGAGGAGCCTAACAGAGGGTGCGCGCGATGTCCGGCTGGTCAGGGTTGGAGTTCGATCCAGATGAAGTGCGCGACTTCCGTGCCGAGTGCTATCACCCTGTCGCCCGTCTGGATGTGGAGTGCGTCGATGCCCTGATCGTCGCTGGTCAACGCCACGGCCACTCCGGGATAGAGCTCCAGTTCGTCGAGCTGTCGAAGGAGCTGGGGAGCATCGTGCTCGGCCACCTCTGATATCCGCCGAACGACCGCGGTCACCCCCGGGCGAAGGTCGGACAAGGGGATCAGCGTCCCGTAGGGCGACTCGCGTCCGGGGATGACGTTGCCGTGCGGACAGGTGTCGGGCCTGCCCATGACCTCGTCGAGCCGGTCGGTGACGACCGTGGACAGGCCGGGGGCCAGCCGCTGCGCCTCGAGGTCCGCGGTGGTCCAATCCAGTCCGAGCACATCGGTGAGCCAGCGCTCGGCAAGCCGATGGGTGCGGACGACCTGGCGGGCCACCTCGGCACCGGCGGCCGTGAGCGAGACGCTCCGGTCCGATGCGACATGGATCCAGCCTTCGTCCTCCAGCCGGTGGAGGGTGACGCTGACGGTGGGAGGACTAACGCCGAGCCAGGCGGCGATCCGGCCGGGCCGCACCGGGTCTCCCTCGTTCGCGATGTAGAAGATCGTCTCGAGGTAGTGGTCGACGATCTCGCTCCGGGGGCCGGATGCGTGCGCGTCCGAAGCCGGCGCGTCGGAAGCGTGTGGCTCGTTCATGGGCCAATGGTATCCGGCCGGACTTCGCGAGCGTGCGCCACGGCATCGCGAACGATGTGGGCGACGTGGGTGTCGGACAGGTCGTAGACGACCTCGCGTCCGCGCCGCCGGCTGAAGACCAAGCCGGCCCCTCTCAGCACCCGGAGATGCTGGCTCACCAGTGGTTGGGGAACGTCGAGCGCGTCGACGAGTTCATGAACGCAGTAGGCGTGATCGGCCAGGAGATCGATCACGGCCAAACGTACCGGTGCGGTGAGCGCTCGCAGCAGCTGTCCCGCATCCTCGTAGGCCTCCAAGGCAGGGTGGGGGACGGCGAACGGCTCATCGGCGTGGAACCCTCGACCGCTTTCCATCCCATCCCTTTCATGCAGATATGCGACTTAGACAATATCTCCCTCGTCGGCTTACATGCCCTGCATGGGACCGCACGAACTACCCGACGCCGCGCGCCGAGCCTCTCTGGGGTTGGTGGTCGGACTGCTCGCGATCGCATCGAACGCGTGTACCTCCGGGAGCAGCTTGCGGTCGAGCGACACGCCCTCGGGACCGATCCGCGTCGTGGCGGCGGAGAACCTCTACGGCGACATCGTTGCGCAGATAGGCGGATCGCGCGTGACGGTGACGTCGATCCTTTCGGATCCGAACGCCGATCCACACCTCTTCGAGCCCGGCACAACGACGGGGGCCGCGGTCGCGGACGCGCAACTCGTGATCGAGAACGGCCTTGGGTACGACAGCTTCATGCAGCGTCTCCTCGATGCCTCCCCGGACGCGAACAGGAAGGTCATCACCGTCGCCGATGTCCTCCACATCACGGCATCCGACGCCAATCCGCATCTGTGGTACGACCTGCCGCGGATCCCACAGGTCGCGAGCGCGATCGGGACGAGCTTGGCTGCGCTCGACCCCGCAGGCGCCTCCTACTTCCGGGCCAGAGTTGCCGCCTTCGACTCCTCGCTGACGCCGATCGATGACGCGATCGCGAAGATCAAGGCGAACTACGCCGACGCGCCGGTCGCGTATACGGAGCCGGTTCCGGGGTACCTCCTCATGGCTGCCCATCTGAGGGTCCTGACGCCGGCGTCGTTCGCGCTGGCCATCGAAGAGGGGAACGAGCCGACGCCGCAAGATGTGGCCGCGATGCAGGACCTCTTCACGTCATCGCAGGTCAGCGTTCTGCTGTACAACAGTCAAGCGACCTCACCGATCACCGAACAGCTGCTGGCCCTCGCGCGCCGGACCTCGGTCCCAGTGGTGCCGGTGACCGAAACGCTCCCTCCGGGGATGTCGTTCCAATCGTGGCAGCTCGGCCAGATCCGCGCGCTCGCCGGCGCCCTCGGCGGATGAACGCTCCTGTGCCCGTCGTGCATATCCAGGACGGCTCGCTGGGCTTCGGATCGCGAACGCTCTGGAAGAACGTCCAGTTGGAAGTGCCTGCCGGGGAATTCCTCGCGGTGCTCGGACCGAACGGCGTGGGGAAGACTTCGTTGTTGCGCGTGTTGCTGGGGCTCCTCTCGTTGAGTTCCGGGCGGGCCAGCGTGCTGGGGAGGGAACCGCGACGGGGGAGTGCGTCCGTTGGCTATGTTCCGCAGCGGAGGGCGTTCGATCCGACGCTTCCCATCCGCGGTCGCGACTTGATCGGCTTCGGGCTGGATGGCCACCGCTGGGGGTTTTCGGGTTCGGGAAGGCCCAGGCGTGCGGCCGTCGACAAGGCGATCAGGAGCGTCGGTGCCGAGTCCTACGCCGACGCCCCGCTCGGGCTG
>JAXDJY010000407.1:0-3182 GCA_034667445.1 Actinomycetota bacterium
AGGAGCCATGGCCGGTTGAAGTCGCCTTGCGCCACGGTCGCGTCGCGTCCGTAGGCCGTCCACGGAACGCCCTTCCCCGTTCGGAACGCATCGAGCACCTCAGGCATGGCGCTCGCCATGGCAACGAACGACTTGGCCACCGGCGCCATCGAGTACGGACTCTCGGGGTCAAGGAGCGTTTCGCGGTGGCCTTCGGGCAACGAATACCGGCGTTCGTCCTCGGCGGCTGAGACATCGTTGACCTCCACGACCCCGGAGGCCGCCTGCTGCTCGAGCCATTCGCGGGCGTAGCGTTCGAAGATCCCCGCTCGAGACGCCAGATCCCCCGGTGTCAGGGAACCTCCTTCCGCGAGAGCGCGGTAGAGGCCCAGCTTGTCCCCGACATAGATGGTCAGGAGGTCGCCCATGCCGAGCGCGGCCATGAACAGCCGCTCGACCAACGCGTCGCGTGTTTCCTGACGGATGCTCACGGTGCCCCCTCCGGTTCGTGATCGGTCGGTGTCCACTGTCCGACCTGCTCGCGGGCCGAGGATACTTCGGCGTGCCGCCTCCCGCGAACCGGCCGTCCGACAGGCTGCGTCAGCGCGGTAGCGTTACGTCCAGCTCCAGCCAGCGGGCCAAGTCCCTCAGCTCACGGCGCACCGCTGCGGTCGTGGTCTTGTTGAACGGTTCGTCCTCGTGGATCGCATCG
Source organism: Actinomycetota bacterium (assembly GCA_034667445.1). Classification (GTDB taxonomy): domain Bacteria; phylum Actinomycetota; class UBA4738; order UBA4738; family HRBIN12; genus JANXVR01. The sequence continues at coordinate 692 of JAXDJY010000407.1, forward strand.
ACCCGCAGCACCCCGGCCTTTCGGTCCGCCGTTGCGTCGACCTTGCCGATCAACTTGTCGCGGTGCAGTATCGGCAACGCGTAGTAGCCCCATCGGCGGGTGGCCGCGGGCTTGTACATCTCCAGCTGGTACTCGAACCCGAACAGCTCAAGGGCGCGCTTGCGATCGTGCACCAGCCGGTCGAACGGCGATAGCAGGGCGGTGCGCCCTTCGAACGGACGGCCCAGCAGCGACGCGTCCACGCGCCACGTGCCTTTCACCCCTTCGACGACGGCTGGTTCGCCCACCTCTCGCACGTCGTTCGGTTCCACCGAGGACTCCGGCGCGCGGGTCCGAGCGATGCCGAGGGAGCGCAGGCGGCGCTCGTCACGGATGCGCCGCGCCTCGTCGGCAGGAACGATCGGGTCGTCGGGGTAGACGCGCGGCGCCAGATCCCAGAGCCGCTCCGCTCCTTGCCGACCGGCGACCGCGACCTCGCCTCGCTGCACCATGAAGTCGAGCAGCTTCTCGACGTTGCGGTTGTTCGTCCACCCGGCCGATCCCCACGGTTCGGCACAGGTGTCCGGCAGTTCACGCATCGCCAACGGCCCCGAGGCGTTCAGCCGCTTGAGGATGTCCCGCCTGCAGGCGTCGTTGGACTTGACCCAGTCGCGGATCTCCTGCTGCCAAGCGCGCAGCTTGCCCAACCCGGGCCATTCGGCCATGTCAGCGCGGTAGAGCGCGAGGTCCTCGGCAGGCCGCACGACGGCGCGCAGTTCGAGGAGCGTCCGGTCCTCAAGCGCGCGTCGAAGTTCATCGGGGGAGTACGAAGACCCGAGGCGGCTCCACGCAACCAGGTGTGCGCTCGGGGCGACCGCGGCGATCGGGTCGAGCTGCAGCATGCTGAAGTGGCGCACCATGTCGAGTAACCCAGCCGGCCGCTCTGCGTCGAGCAGCTGGGCACGCACCGCGACCCGGCGTGCGTCGGCCCGGGAGAGTTGATGCGGGCTGGTCTCGCCACGAGCCTATGCGCCGCCGGCGACGCGTCCGTGCATCCACGCGCCGAGAGCCCCGACCGCTGCCAGGGTTCCCACCAGCCCTGCCACGTAGACATAGGTGAATGCACTTCTGTGGTCGAACTCGTTCCACGCCCGCGCGACGGCCACCAGCAGCAGAACCAGCCCGATAGAGATCGTCCCGAGCAGCACTCGCGCGGACGACCAGCGTTCGTCGGAGGCGATCATGAGCCACCCCACACCGGGGAGCGCCACGAACGCTGCCACCGCACGCGCCGTGAGCGGCGTCAGCATCCACGGCCAGACCGAGATCGCGCTGGCGGGCAGCACATACATCCACGCTGCGATCAGGCTCATGCCGACGCCCGCGGCTGCCATCGCAGGGCGCATCCAACTCGGATAGCTGGGGTCGTCTTCCTCGCGCGTTCCGGGATCATGCGACCTGTTCACGAACCAGACCGCGGGAACCAGCAAGGGTGTGACCAGGTAGATCCACAGCCACAGGAGGAAGGGCGCCGACCCGTGGCGGAACTTCTCCGAATGCAGGAACGTGGCCCCGAGCATCATCCAGGTGAACACCGTCGTTGGTATGAATCCGAGAGCAACGCGATGCCAGCGCCGCTCGGTCACGACGCGGACGAAGAAGTACAGCGCGGATCCGTATCCCGCGCCCATCAGCATGGCAGTCATTGATGGTTGGATCGTCCACGCGAAGCGCCGATCGGTATCGTTCGGCGACAGGAAGAGCACGATGAACGCGAGGACGAGGATCGCGATCACCACGGCCGCAACCACCCGGGTGAACGGCAGGATCCGGTCGTCCTCAGAAGGTCCTGGAACCATGGGCACACGCTACGTCAACGGTTCGTGCGCTGCTAACGCGACCCGGCCGATGGCGCCCGGCGGCAGGTCGCGCCATAGTGGCGAGCCATGGAGACTTGGCCGGCTGGCACGGTGACGCTGCTGTTCACCGACATCGAGGGATCGACCCGCCTCCTCGAGGAGTTGGGCGACTCCTATAAAGAGACGCTGGCGGAGCACAACCGATCGCTGCGCGCCAGTGTCGAGAACCACAGGGGCATCGAGCTGAACACCTGGGGGGATGCGTTCTTCGTGGCCTTCCATTCGGCCTCCGATGCGCTTGCCGCGGCGATCGAGGCGCAGGCCGCGCTGGACGCCAGTGGCTCGGTCAAAGTGCGGATGGGTATCCACACGGGCGAGCCGATCCGGGCCGGCGACGGGTATATCGGGATGGACGTCCACCGCGCGGCGCGGATCGCTGCCGCAGGACACGGAGGGCAGATCCTGCTCTCTCGTGCAACATACGAACTGGTGGATCCGGCGGGTCTTCGGGATCTCGGCTCGCATCGACTGAAGGATGTCGGAGAGATCCAGCTGTTCCAGGTGGGCGACGCGGTGTTCCCGGCCATCGCGGGCGCGAGATCCTCGAACCTCCCGACGTTCGATCCTGTGCTGATCGGCCGAGAAGAGGAGCA
>JAXDJY010000408.1:0-3065 GCA_034667445.1 Actinomycetota bacterium
CCCCAAGGCCGTAAAGGCGAAGCCCGAGCCCGCAACCAAGACGGTTGCCGCCGAGCCTGACGGCGCAGCGGTAGCCACCCTTGCCGCGGTCCCCGACGTCGAAACCCAGGCGCCCGCCGCAGCCGCGCCACCCGCCGCCGCCGCTCCCGCCGCAGAGCCGCGGATGATCACCACCCGGACCGGCCAGCGCCGACCCGAGCGTCGCGCCGTAGAGGCCGCGGTGCCGTCCAACGTGCTGCAGATCGTTCGTGGGGCCACCCCGCAGACCATCGCCGAGAAGCTCTCACGCGCGCCCGGAGAGATCGTGAAGATCCTCTTCATGGCCGGTGAGATGGTCACCGCCACCACGTCGCTCTCCGACGAGGCCATCGCGCTCATCGCGGCGGACCTCGGATACGAGGCGGAGATCGTCGGTCTTGACGACGAACTCCAAGCCGAGGACGCGGCCGAGGATCTCGACCTTGAGGCGCTTGTTCCTCGCGCCCCGGTCGTCACGATCATGGGCCACGTCGACCACGGAAAAACCAAGCTCCTGGACGCGATACGCGAGACCGACGTGGTCGCGGGCGAGTTCGGCGGGATCACCCAGCACATCGGCGCGTACCAGGCGCATGCGGGCGGACGCGAGATCACGTTCATCGATACCCCGGGCCACGAGGCGTTCACCGCCATGCGCGCCCGTGGGGCTGAGATCACCGACATCGCCGTCTTGGTGGTCGCCGCAGACGACGGCGTCATGCCCCAGACCATCGAAGCGCTCGATCACGCGAAAGCTGCGCAGGTACCGATCATCGTCGCCGTCAACAAGGTCGACAAGGAGGAGGCGGACCCCAACCGCGTTCGCCAGCAGATGACTGAGCAAGGGGTCGTCCCCAGCGAGTGGGGCGGCGAATTCGAGTTCGTCGATGTCTCGGCGAAGGCCAAGATGAACCTCGATCAGCTCTTGGACACGATCCTCGTGGTTGCCGATCTCGAGGAACTGAAGGGCGACCCCACGGGTCGCGCGCGCGGCACCGTGATCGAGGCGCACCTGGACAAGGGTCGCGGACCGGTCGCGACCGTGCTGGTACAGAAGGGGACGCTCTCCGTGGGCGACGCTTTGGTGTGCGGTACCGCCTACGCGAAGATCCGCGCGATGCACGACGAGTACGGCGTCACGGTCCTGAAAGCCGGACCGTCCAAGCCGGTGCAGATCCTCGGTTGGAGTCACGTGCCGGCGTCGGGGGACGAGTTCCGCCAGGTCGATGACGAGCGCGAGGCCCGTCATATCGCGTCCGAACGGGAGGCGCGCGCGCGCGCTGCCGAGCTCATCACCACTCGCCCGCCGACGTTGTCAGACCTCATGCGTCAGCAAGAACGCTCCGAGATCCCCGAGCTGACGTTGATCGTGAAGGCCGACGTGCAGGGTTCGTTGGGCGCCCTCACCGACTCCTTCTTGAAGCTTCCGCAGGACGAGGTGCGGGTGAACATCGTGCATAGCGCCGCCGGCGCCATCACCGAGAACGACATCTCGCTCGCGCTCGCCTCGGGCGCCATCGTTATCGGGTTCAACGTGCGTCCGGATAAGGCCGCGCGCGACCTCGCCGATAAGGAGAAGGTCGACGTCCGCCTCTATCGGGTCATCTACGACGCGATCGACGACGTGAAGGTCGCCCTGTCGGGCATGCTTGCGCCCGAGCGGCAGGAGCACGCGCTCGGTTCGGCCGAGGTGAGGGCGCTCTTCCGAGTGCCCAAGCTCGGTGTCATCGCCGGTGGCATGGTTACGGCGGGAACCATCAAGCGGGAGAACCAGGCGCGGTTGGTTCGCAACGGGATCGTCCTCTACGAGGGCAAGATCAGCTCGCTCCGCCGGTTCAAGGACGACGTCCGAGAGGTCACCGTCGGCTATGAATGCGGCATCGGCATCGAGGGATATCAGGACATCAAGGAAGGCGACGTCATCGAAGCCTTCGAGGTCCGCGAGGTCGCCCGATCCATCTAGCGCCCCTCGGCGCTGTTGGAGGCCCGGCCCGGTAGGCTGGTTCTATGCCCCAAGGTGCTCGTACCGCGCGTGTCGGAGAGGAGTTCCGCGAGGTGCTCGCCGAAGCCATCCAGAAGCTGAAGGACCCCCGGGTTGGGTTCGTCACGGTGACGGGGGTGAAGGTGAGCCCCGATCTCAAACGGGCGTGGGTGTACTACACGGCGCTCGGCGAAGAGAAGGAACGGGCGGGAACTCGCGCAGGCCTGAAGAGCGCGGCGCCCCATCTGCGGAGAACACTCGGGACCCAGGTTCGGCTGAAGTTCCTGCCGGACCTCGAGTTCCAAGAGGACACCTCGGGCAAGGAGGGCGCGCGCATCGAGGCCCTTCTCGCCGAACTGAACCGGAAGGAGCGCGGCTGATGGACTTCGAACGGGCGGGGGCGGTGTTGTCCTCGGCGCCTGCCGTGGCGATCGCCTGTCACGTGAATCCGGATGCCGACGCACTCGGGTCGATGCTCGGTCTGGCGTCGGTGCTTCGCGCCCGCGGCATCGACGTCACCACGTCGGTGCCGAACGATCCGTTCTCCGTCCCGCCGTGGCTCCGCCTCCTGCCGGGTGGGGAGCACCTCACGCCGGCGCATGATTTCCCGCAGGCGCCCGATGTCATGGTGACGTGTGACTGCGCCTCGTCGGATCGGTTGCAGCAACTTCTTCCTATCGCGAAGGCCGCCAAGGAGCTCATCTGGATCGATCACCACCGCTCCAACGACGGGCTCGGGACCATCCCGCTCGTCGATCCGGACGCGTCATCCACTTGCGAGATGGTGTACCGCCTGCTCACCGCGATGGGCGCGGAGCTGACCGACGATGCCGCGGTTTGTCTCTACGCGGGGCTCGTCACGGATACCGGGAGGTTCCAGTATCAGGCCACGACGCCCGAGACCCTCCGCGTGGCGGCTGCGCTCCGCGAGCATCCGTTCGACCACGCACGGTTGGTGCAGGCGTTGTATGAGGACAACGGCCGCGACTACCTCGGGGTGGTGGGCGCCGCACTGGGGCGCCTCCGGTTCGTGCCCGAGGCGGATCTGGTCTGGACCTACCTCACG
>JAXDJY010000409.1:0-3019 GCA_034667445.1 Actinomycetota bacterium
GTTCGACGCCGCCGAGCGCGTAGCCGAGCTCTCTTAACGGGATTCAGCCTCGCGTTGCTTCTGCCAGTAGCGCGTCAGGCCGGCAGCGTTCATGGCGATGCTCCCGAGCGCGTCGTATCGGGTGAGCTCGTCTCCGAGTTCTCGGCCGGCCTGCGCGGCGAACTCGCGCTCTGCATGCGCCGTGAGTTCGTCGGTGAGGGCCTGCGAGGAGGCTGCCGGATCTGTCGTCAGAGCGTGATCCACTATCGAGCTCCACGAGGAAATCGCTTCCCTCGCTCGCTCGCACCCATCGAGGCCCTCGGGAACGGGACCGAAATGGGACGTGAGTAAGTGGGAGGGATCCGCGGTCGCGATGCGGTCGATGCTCTGCAGGGCCAGCTCCACGTCGACCTCCGGGGGTGGAAGCGCAGGGCGGAACGCGGGTCCCCACGGGAGGAATGAGCCGATCGCCTCACCGGTGAACACCGCCCCGCTGGCGTCGTCATGGAACGCCACGTGGTGTCCGGCGTGGCCCGGCGTGTGGATCACCCGGAGGGTTCGTTCCCCGAGGTCGATCGTGTCTCCGTCCGTGACCGCCCGTACCCGGTTGGCGGGAACCGGCTCCATCGAGCCGAAGAACGCAGCCATCCGCTCGGCGCCATACGTCCGTGTCGTGCTCGCAAGGAGGCGGGACGGATCGACAAGGTGAGGCGCGCCGCGCTCATGGACCCACACCGTGGCGCACGGGAACCGGCGGACCAAGGCACCCGCGCCGCCCGCGTGATCAACGTGGATGTGGGTAAGCACGATGTGCGCGAGATCCGATGCGTCGACGCCTAGCTCGGAGAGCGCCTCGAGCACGACCGGGGAGTCGGCCCCTGGTCCGGCCTCCACCAGCGTCGGTGCCGCGCCTTCGATGAAGTAGACGGAGTTGAACGCCCGCTCGCCGATCATCCCGGTGTCGATGGTGGTGATCCCCGGTGCTGCGGGGGAGAGGATCGGCTCGCGCTGCGCACCCACGGGCGGAGTATGTCAGAGGCTCCCGCTAGGGTTGGCGTCGGAAGGGGGGAGCCATGGTGACGGTCAACGTCGTCGTCCTCGCGGGCACCGTGGCGGCAGAACCGGTTGAGCGCCGGATGCCGTCGGGGGACGAGGTCACCGAACTCCGGCTCTCCGTTCCGGAGGTGGGCAAACGCCTCCTCCCCCTCCCGGTCGCGGCGTGGCACGCAACGGTCGGCAAGCGAGCTCTGAAAGGGATCGCGAAAGGTGACGCCGTGCTCGTGCACGGCCGATTGGTCCGCCGTTTCTACCGGAGCGGAGCTGGGGCGAGGAGCCTTACAGAAGTGGTTGCTACGGGGATCAAGAAGATGGAGCCGCCGGCGGAGTAGTCGCGGCATCCAGCGGCATCATCACCATACCGGTGCGGGGTTTGGGCCAGAAGTAGGTGGATTTCTGGGGAAGCCGTTCTCCTCGCTCGATCACCTCGCGGATGCGATCGGGGGTGGTTGGCGGCAGGAGCCAGGCTGCGACGGCTTCGCCAGAGGCCACGGCTCCAACGGCTTGCGCTGCATCAGGTGTGAACCTGAGGTCTGCGTCGGAGACCTCTCGTAGGGGTCCCTCGTGGAGCGCGCGAACGGCCGGAGGAGCGCCGCCCAGCGCGATCACTTCGAATCGCGGCCCAACTGGCCCGGGAACCACCAACGCGACACTGGGCGGGTCGTCGGAGATCGCGTCGAGGGCCTCGGAGGCCCCATCCACCGTCGTTCCAACGGCGGGGGACGACGGGGCACCGGCAGTTTGGATCCGGTGGAACGGGAGAACCGGCAGGTGTTCGGCGGTCGCGTCCACCACCAGGGCCAACACTTGATCCCACGGGCCCGCCCCCCGAACGGCGTGCACTTCATCCCGATACTGCAGCGCGGTCGTGTAGCGATGATGCCCGTCGGCGATGAGGATAGGTGTGTCGGCGAACCATTCCGCGATACGATCCTCGGCGGGAACCGACCACATCCGATGCTCCACCCCTTGTCCGTCGCGGGTGCGGTGGGATGGGTGGCCCGCCGTTACGTCCCTCAGCAAAGTGGCGAGTTGCGCGTTCGGCCCGGCGATTGCTCCATACACCGCCGACAGGTGGGTGCGAGTGGCCCGCAGGAGTCGCAGTCGATCCTCCACCGGCCCCGCCATCGTCCGCTCGTGGGGGATCACGCCGATGCCCCAAGGTTCGAGTTCGAGCGCAACGAACAGGCCACGGATCGCCCCGGCGGCCCCGTCGAGTTCGAACGCCATCTCATAGGCGTAGTACTGGGGGGACGGGGCTCTCGCCAGCGCACCCTCGGACTGCCACCGTTCCAGGAGACCGGCGGCGCGGTCGTATCGGTTGCCCGGGTCGGCGGGATCCCGGCTCCCCTCGGCGAGATCGAGGTGCACCACGCTGTAGGGACTCGCCTCCTGATAGGCGCGCCGGTGATCGTCGCTGATCACGTCGTACGGCGGTGCTGTCACCTGGTCCAGCGGACCGGCGGCATCGAGGTACGTGAGTCCTTCGAACGGGGAGACGCGGGGCATCTACCCTGTATAACAGTCGGCCTTGGCCAGCACGCGGGCCGACTTGTACGCTCGAAACGTGTTCATACTCCACCGCGGCGTCCCTCACCGGATGAGCGTGGTCGCGCGGCGGATCTTCGAGGTGGCACAGCCGTGATCGGTCCCGGCTACGACGTGGTCCTCTTCGACCTGGACGGCACGCTGTACCGAGGCGATGCAGCGATCCCGGCCGCGCCCGCCGCGGTCGCGAGGACCAGGGCCGCCGGCGCGCGCCCGATATTCGTGACGAACAACTCGAGCCGGACGCAGCTTGCGGTCGCCGCACATCTGTCTCAGGTGGGCATCCCGTCGGAGCCCGAGGAGATCGAAACCTCCGCCGTTGTGACGGCGCAGCGGCTCGTGGCGCTCGGGTGCGCCTCGGCGTTCGTCATCGGTGAGGAGGGGATCCTTGCCGCGTTGGCGGACGCCGGGCTGCGAGTGGTAGGCCCTGCCGAGC
>JAXDJY010000410.1:0-3928 GCA_034667445.1 Actinomycetota bacterium
CTTCCATCTGCTCCTCGCGTGATGAAGTACGTGCAACGAGCCAGAGAGAGAAGGCGCTGACGTGGTCACGGTCGGGATCATCGCTGTCACCCTGGTCGTGGTCGGTCTCGGGTTCATCGGGGTCTACCGCCCCTGGCAACTCACCTGGGGAGCGACGGACGATGAACTCGCTCGGAGGATGCCCGGCGACGAGGTCGTACCCCGCCCGACATTCAACACGACGAGGGCCGTGACGATCGATGCGCAACCCGGGGAGATCTGGCCGTGGCTCGTGCAGATAGGCTTCGGGCGAGCAGGCTGGTACTCCTACGACTTCCTCGACAACCTGGGTCACCACAGCGCCGAGCGGATCATCCCGGAGTTCCAACACGTCGACGTCGGCGATCTCATCCCGATGGCGCCGGGAGAAGAAACCGGGATGTGGGTGAAGGAATGCCTCCCCGACCGGTCGACCCTTTGGTGGGATCGGAAGAACCAGCTGACAACATGGTCCTGGGCCTTGAACCCGATGCCCGACGGGAGGACACGGCTCGTGACCCGGGTCCGTTCCCGTTCATCGTGGCGTCACCCGACGAGTGTGTTCTGGCTGCTGTTGGTCGAGGTGGCGGACTTCCCGATGATGCGCAAGTGCCTGCTCGGGATCAAACGCAGGGCGGAGGCCGTCGCGGCCGGGGATGGGGCAACAGTATGACCGCACGCTTTTTCACGAAACGTGAGGCTGGCGGGGTCGCGGCCCAAGGTCTGCCCCTCCTCGTCGGCGTGGCGGCGCTCACGTTCTCGGCGCTCTACTTCCTCTCGGATCTGATCGAACTCGTACAGGGTCGGTTCTCAACCCCCCAGCTCGCGCTCACCTTGGTGGCTGAGGCTGCTATCCCAGTCTTCGTTATCGGTTTGTACGTGGTGCAGCGACCGCGGATGCGGCTGCTCGGACTCATAGGTGCACTCGGCTACGCCTCCAGCTTCGTGTGCTTCACCGGCACGGTCCTGTTCGCGATGGTGAACCGGACGAGCGACTGGGCTGCACTCTCGGATCGATTGGGCGCGTGGGTCCTGGTCCCTGGCGCCGTCATGGTGCTCGCGGGCTCAGCTTTCGGACTAGCGGTCATCCGGGCTGATGTACTCCCACGCTGGACTGGAGTGGCCTTGATCGTCGGCGTTGTCTTGGTAGGCACGGCTTCCGCACTTCCCGAGATCGCGCAGACGGCGGCTGCCGGCGTTCGCGATCTCGCACTCGCAGGGATGGGCGGCTCCCTGCTCTCGGCCCGCCGGGCGGCCGGTCCTGCGAGACACCCGAACCGAGACCTCGCGGTGATGACCAGATGACGGCGACGCCGTCGGGGCCCGCGGATAGGTCCTTCGTCGACTTGTTCTGGCTGCCTCTGGGTGCCGGCGATGCCTCCCATTGTGTGCGCTGGAACGGCCGTCTCTACGAGAGGCTCGTAGCGCTCCGCGAACATCGTGAGCCGCGAGACCTCTATCACTCGGCCCTGGAGGTACACCTTGGTCCAGAGCGCTTCGTGATCGAGATGACTCCCGTGTGGGGTAACGGGCACGATGATAGAGACGTAGTTTCGGTGGGCACCGTTGGTGCCCCGTGGTTGGGCCGCTCGCGGTTCTTTCGCTACGAGATCCGACGATGGCTGAACGGCACAATCCCGGATGTGTCCGAGGCGGTGGCAAGCCCGTTGCGCCTGAGTTCGGACGCCGATCGTGCGAAGCGGGTGTTGGAGCTGGTGCCTTCGTTCCCCACCCTCACGTGGGGGCGTGATGAACTCCATACCGGCGACATGTGGAACTCCAACTCCCTTATCGCCTGGTTGCTCGCCCGGAGTGGTCATGACACCGAACTCCTCGAGCCGCCGCTCGGTGGGCGCGCACCCGGATGGAGGGCCGGCTTGGTACTCGCCGCTAGGCAGGCGGAGACCGCCTCGGCCTGAGCTGAGTCGGCCCGGCGTCTACGGCCAGTGGTTGGGGCGCGCGACGCGGTTCAATGGGGGTGCCGACTGATCGAGCGCGCGTTTCGTCGGCTGCAGGATCAGCGGCGGTCGGGGAAGCTGTGTGAAGTCGAACGCCTGTGTGATGTCACCGTAGAGTGGGAGCGTCTCCCGAACGGTGGGCCGAGGATCGGGCCGGCCGTCCGTCGCGGGATCCAAACGCTGTCCGCCCAGGAAGCGGTCCTCGATGAGCGTGAGGTAGGAGTCGAATGAGAGCGTCTGGTGGTCGATCATGCCCTGCCTCGCGTATGGGCTGATGACGATGCCGGGCACTCGCATCCCGAGCCCATTGGCGTCTGCCTTAGGCGGCACCACGTGGTCGTAGAAACCGCCCCAGTCGTCCCACGTGAGGAAGATCGCGGTGCTGTTCCAGTCCGGGCCGCGCATCACCGAGTTGATGAGCTTCGTCACGTAGTTCTCGCCGCTGTGGATGCTGCCCGAGCTTCCCGGGTGCTCGCTGAAGGGCTCGCCGGGGATGACCCAGCTCACCGGCGGGAGCGTACCGGCCGCCGCATCCAGTTTGAACTGCGTATGCGTGTTGATGTTCCCCATGTCGTGGTTGCCGACGACAGTCGTGAAGCCACCAACGACGTTGTGGCTCGAGGCCGTGGTGTCGTCCGGGTTGTGGTTGGGTGGCGGCTGGCAGTTCGTCTGGGTCGAGCACGTGGCGTCGCCCACGTACTGGCCCCACTTCACACCGGCGTTGTCGAGGAGGTACATGATGCTCGTCCACGCGTAGATCGGCGGCGTTCCGTAGCCCCAGCGCTCCCTCTTGTCTTTAAAGCTGATGTCGGACTTGCACGACATCGCATCGTGCGGGTTAGAGCAGAGCGCTGCCCATCCGGAGACGAGGAAGAGGTGGGAGGGCAGTGTCCACGAGTCGGTCGATTCGAACATGTGATCTTCGAGCACGAACTGCTTCGCGTACGTCCAGTAGTTGGGGATCTCTCGCCGGGTGACGTAGCTCATGACGTCGGGTTGGAGCTGCGGGCCAACGTAGGACCTGCAGTACTGATGCTTCGGACGCACCCAGCACTTGCCGGGCCGGTTGGGCAGTGCCCGGATGAAGCCGTTCATCTTGCCGTGCGCGACATCGATGACGCTCTGGGGGTGCCCGTGCGGCCCGCCGAGCTGCCAGATGCTCGATGTGTGATACGGCGGACTGCAGTGGCCGAGGTAGGGGTTCGGGATGCACGTCGTGAAGTGTCCGGCGCTGTTCGTGGGGAGGCCGTCGGCATGCGGGAAGGTCCCGAAGTAGTGATCGAACGACCGGTTCTCTTGCACGATGAAGATGAGGTGGTCGAGCTTGAAGATGCCCTCGGGGTCGACCCGGTGATGCTTGCCGGCCTGGGCGGTTGAGGGCAGCAAGGTGAGTGCAACCGACAGCGCCGTCATCACTGTGAAGAACCCGACCGATGCGCGGCGACGACCCATTGGCGGGGGAGTCTACCGGACGGGTATCTCGTCGGGAACCCCGGCTATTGCTTGGTGCCGACGCAGATCAGGACGTCGCGAAAATCGTTCAACGGATCCGCGAAGCGTTCGCGGAACGTCTGCTTCGCGCGCTCCAGGAAGTCGTCCCACGCGTCGTCGCCGAGCATCTGATGCACGAACCGCCCGGTGGCGAACACCGCGAGCCCATCCACGTAGTCGTCGATGCCGTACGTCCACCGGTACCGGCGGGGTTCGCTCCGCACGCGCCGAAGGCCCGCCTCGAGGAACAGTTCTTCTAGTTCGCTGCGCTTCGCGAAACGCCCGTGTCCCGGGACCGCGCGGTCGTAGGTCGGGTCGAGCATCGTGCGCGGAACGATCGTCTCGACGAGCTCCCGCCACGCGTCGGCGAACGTGTCGCGCCCGTCGGACCACGATGACACCGCGAGCCGCCCGCCCGGCTTCAACACGCGCAACATGTCGTGGAGCGCGGTCTCGGCTTT
>JAXDJY010000411.1:0-2751 GCA_034667445.1 Actinomycetota bacterium
GGAAGAAGTCCTTCACGATCGACAACACGATGTAGTCGTCACCGTCGTAGTACCGCGCGCCCTCCGGCCCGTGCGAACACACGATGCCGAACGATTCGAGTTCCTTGATCCGCTCACGGTCGACGCCGGTGGCGGCCGCCATCTCTTCCAACGACATCTGCAGGCCGGTCGGCGCGTCCGCGATCTCCTCTGCCGCTGCCGCCTTGGTCGCCGCCGCCGCTTCAGCTCGCCCAGCTGCCGCCTCTCCCCCGTCGCCGTCGGCTGCAACGGCTTCATCCTCTGCGGCCTGTTGCAGCAGTCGTTCCTTGATGACCTTCAGGGGCAGGTATTCGTCACGTTGCATGCGCAGGATCGACTTCAGCATGTCCACATCCTGCCCGTAGAACTTCCGGTACCCCGACGGTGTTCGCTCGGGTTCGATGAGTCCTTCGGCCTCGAGGAATCTGATCTTCGAGATCGTGATGTCGGGGAACTCGGTCTTCACCGAGACCAGAACCTCACCGATGGATTGGTAGTTGCGCGTCCCCGCCATGATCACTCCCCTGCCGAGAAGAACACGAGTTTGAATAGTCCGACCTGGATCTCGTCGTGATCGGCGAGCGCCGTCTCGTCGGCCTGCTCTCCATTGACGTAGGTGCCGTTCAAACTCCCGGCGTCCTTCACGAACCACGAACCGGAACGGCGTTCGACGAAGGCGTGCTTGCGCGAGACCGTGACGTCGTCGAGGAACACCTGGCTCCCGGGATCGCGTCCGATAGCGGTCGAGTCTGTCTCGAGGAGGAAGGTGGAGCCGGCGTTCGGGCCACGCTTAACGAGAAGGAGAGCTTGCCCGCGCTCGAGTTCATCGTTCGGGAACGGGAATTCATCCTGCGGTTCATCCTCCGTTTCCACGGGACTCAGCGTGAGCGTAGGGTCACCGTTGAGCGCACGGCCGCACCGCATGCAATACCGCGCGTCGGCTGGGTTGGACTGTCCACAATGGGTGCACTGCACTGTTGAGGCTCCCTCGATGCTGCTCTCCAGCCGAGGGTACCGGTTGAGACTCGATCCATCACCCTCAGTCGTTCGGTGACCCTATCGTGGCGGCCTCGAAGGGTCAACAGAGGAACGAACCGACTCTCAACCCTCTACAGGGATAAGGGTAAACCTTGGATATCGGGCCCTAGGAACCCTCAACCAGCGCTTTGTACGCCGCCGCATCAAGGAGGGCGTCCACATCCCCGGCATCCGCCGGGTCGACGATGACCAGCCAGCCGTCGCCGTAGGGTTGCTGGTTCACGAGTTCCGGCGCGTCGGCGATCATCGGGTTCTTCTCCGCGATGGTGCCGGAGATCGGGCTGAACACGTCTGATACGGACTTCGTCGACTCGACCTCGCCGAAGGGCTCGTGTGCGGTCAGAGCCGCGCCGACCTCAGGCAGATCGACGTACACGACGTCGCCGAGCGCATCCTGCGCAAAGTCGGTGATGCCGATCCGCACGCGCCCACCCTCGCGGCGGGCCCACTCGTGCTCCTTGGTATAGCGAAGGTCCTCGGGGAATTCCACGTCAGTTCCTCCCGGTCGGTGGAACGGAACGATACCCGGTGCCGCAGGCAGGGTCGCGCACCATCACGGCGGGGACGAGCGGCTCGCTCACGCCGGCGCGGACAGGGCGAGGCGGATGTCGATCGCGTAGGCGCCCGCAGCCACGTAGTACTCGACGATGCCGAGCCAGAAGCATGCCCAACCACCGACCAGAAAGGCCGAGGAGAGCGTGTACCCAAGATGACCCCAGGAGATCCACGGGATGGCCGCCATCAAACAGAACGTCGCGGTCTTGCCGATGAAGCGCACATCCAGGCGGATATGCCTGGCGGACAGGACCACCGCACCGGCAAGCAGGATGACCGCGTCGCGAACCAGGATGAGGAGCGCCGCCCAGAGCGGGAAGGCACCCCGGATGACGAGCGACGCGAGTCCCGCAGCGATGGCGAGGCGATCGGCGAGTGGATCGAGCACTTTGCCCAACTCGGAGACCTGGCCGGTCCGCCGGGCGATAACGCCATCCACCCAGTCCGTCGCCACTACGAACGAGAAGAGCGCGATGCCTCCAAGGCTGGTCGGCCGATGCACGATGAGGTAGCTGAATACCGGTATCAGCAGGATGCGGAACAGCGAGATGCCGTTCGGAACCGTCAAGATCGCCGACGAGGCGCCGGGCGGGCGGGATGGCGGATCGGCTGTCCCATTCATCGGTCGGGCCGGCCGGATTCGAACCGGCGACCTTCTGACCCCCAGTCAGACGCGCTAACCAAGCTGCGCCACGGCCCGTCGGGCGCATCCTAGCAGTAGGCGTGCACACGATGTCCGGGTTGCAATGCGGTCGGTGCTACCCGCGTCCCTTCCCCGGATCGCCTTTCCCGCGAGGCCGGTAGGAGAAGCGTATGGGCACACCCTGGAACCCGAATTCGCGACGGAACCTGTTCTCGATGTAGCGGCGGTATCCCGGTCCAGGCTCCCTCGCCCCCCCGAAGATCACGAAGGTCGGCGGCGCCGCGGCGACTTGCGTCGCGTAGTGGAGGCTTCCGGCACCGCGCGGGGTGGGACGTTCGGCCTGGGCGTCGTGCAGAACCTCGTTCACCCTCGACGTCGGAATGCGAAGGTTCCACCTCTGGTGCAGCTCGATAAGGATCGGTGGCAGCCGGTGCACGCCTTGCGACGAGATCGCCGATGTCCGGATCGCCTCGGCGCGAGCGAACAGCGAAACCTCC
>JAXDJY010000412.1:0-5109 GCA_034667445.1 Actinomycetota bacterium
GAGCACCGTCGGGAAGAATCCCGGGCTGTGAGTGGACAGGAGCACGTCCTCCGACCCGAGCTTGGTGGCCGAGTAGAGCGAAACGGGCTCGACCATCGACTCCTCATCCAAGAGATCGTCGCTCGCCCCGTACACACCACACGAGGACGCGAAGATCAGGCGGCGGATCCCCAGGCCACGGGCAACCCCGGCAACCGTCCTGGTCGCGTCCAGGTTCACGGCACGCGCGAGGCCCTCGTCGTGTGCGCACGCGGGATCTCCGACCACCGCGCCCAGGTGGACCACGGCGTCGGCGCCCGCGGACGCGCGGACGACATCCTCCACGTTCCGGAGGTCGCCATCGATGAAGGTGTAGCCCTCACGACCGGCGTAGCTACCAAGGCTCTCGCCGCCATACATCAGGGCGTCCATCACGCGGACGTGGTAGCCACGATCGAGCAGCTTTCCGATCGTCACCGAGCCGACGTAGCCGGCGCCGCCGAGCACGAGCACGGTCTGAACGCCGTTGTTCGGATCCTTGTCCGCATCCAGCGGATCTTTCGTACCGGAGTCAATCATCGTGAACCTCCTACAGATAGGACGGGGGGGTGGTCGGCGATCTCGACGATCGACTGGCAGATACGATCGACGTCTTCCTCGGTGAGCCCGGGGTAGAGCGGGAGCGACACGATCTCCTCGTAGGCCTGTTCGGCCTCCGGGAAATGGCGTGCATCCGAGTCATCCGCCAGGGCGGTGTGCATGAACGGCATGGTGTGGAGCGGGATGAAGTGCACGGAACAGTCGATCCCGTGCTCGCCCATCGCCACCATGAACGCGTCGCGGTCCATCCCGAACGCGGCCGCGATCCGAACGACGTAGAGGTGCCATGCGTGCACCCCATCCGTCGGGCGCCCGGGCGTGGTCAGCCCTTGGACGCCCGAGAGCGCGGCGTCGTACCGCGCGACGAGCTGCGCCCGGCGCTCCTGCCAGCCCTCGAACTGCGGGAGCTGCGCGAGCCCGATGCTCGCCTGGATGTCGGTCATGTTCGCCTTCAAGCCGGGCGTCTCAACCGTGTAGCGCCAGTTGGAGCCGGGCATGTACCGGCGCCAGGCGTCCTTCGTCATCCCGTGCAGCCGCAGCCGGCGAACCGCTTCGGCGATGGACTCATCGTTGGTGGTCACCATCCCGCCTTCGCCGATGGGCAGGTTCTTCGTGGCGTAGAAGGAGAAGCATGTGGCGGCCGAGATCGTCCCGATCTTCCGGTCGCCGAGCGAAGCTCCGATGGCGTGCGCAGCGTCCTCGATGACCCGCTCGAGCGGGAGACCAGCCGCAGCGGCCATCTCGTTCACGGGAGCCGGGTATCCGGCGAAGTGAACGATGGTCATGGCGTCGACGCCGCCGGCCCGCTCAACGGCCGCTGCAACCGTGGCCGCGGATGGCATGAGGGTGACCGGATCCACGTCGGCAAGCACCGGCGTGAGGCCGGCGTGCAGGATGGCGTTCACGGCACCGCAGAACGTGATGGTGGACGCGAGCACCTTCGAGCCCGGTGGAAGCGCCAGCGCGCGGAGCGAAAGCTCGATGGCGGTCGTGCAGGACGCCACGGCGATCGCGTGCTCGACGCCGAGCAGCTTCGCCATCTCCTGCTCGAACTCCTGGACCTTCGGGCCGGTGGTGAGCCATCCGGACGAGAGCACATCGGTGACTGCCGAGACGACGTCCGGCGCGATCGGTGTTCGCTCGAACGGGATCCGGGGCAGGGTCGGAGTTTCCGACAGCACTTCGCTCATGAGGACATCGCTTCTTTCTGATCCGGGGGGATCTGGGTCTGGGGGACGGGGGCTGGGTCGGTCAATTTCGCGTCGTCGCGGCCGGGCTTCGGTGCGTCCTTCGCCTGCTCGAGCACGACCACGGCCCGTGGCTCACGGGCGGCGGGCTTCCCGGCCCGGGGCTGGCGCTTCCCGTACCCGGCGATCCCGACGACGTCGAGGCCGGTCATGGCCAGGTAGTCATCGACCGCCTGGAATGCCGACTGCCGAACGACGATCGGGGAGATGAGGACGAGCGCGGGCTGTGGACGGGTCGTCTTCGTGCGGGAAGCGGGAACCGGCTCAGGGTCCCCGACCACCGCGATATCGACCTTGCTCCGCGGGTGCTGCGAGTCGAGGACCGCCCGGAGGTCGTTGGCCAGCGGATGGAGATCCACCTGCTCGTCGACATGGAGGAGTTCGACCCGAGAGACCCCGGCGTTGGCCGCCGCGAGTTGCACGTGCGAGGCCACCACCGCGACCTTCTTCGGGTCGCCGGCGTAGCGCGGCGCCGGCACGGACCCTAGGAACGGGGCTCCGGCCTGCCGCGAAAGCGAGACCCGGCCCCCGACGGTCGGTGAGAGCGTCTCGCGGAGCCCGGCGAGCGCGATCCCCACCAGCAGCCCGAGCAGTACCCCGAGCGCAATGTTCGTCTCGATGTTGGAGGGGACGGGCTTCACCGTGAGGGTGCCCTTGTCCACGATCGAAGATGACTGCGCCAGCGCGGCGTCGCTCTGGACCGTGGTGAGGTTGCTCTGAAGTGCCCCCACTTGGTTCGCCAAGTCGTTCCGAGAGCTCAGGATTTCAGACTGCTTGGATTCGAGGGAAGCGATGGTCGAGAGCTTGTTCGGGTCCGTTTGCGCGAGGTTCGAGGTGATCTGGTTGTATTGCTTCGAGAGGTCGTCCATCGTCCCCTGCAGGGTGTTGATCTGCGTGTTGAGATCATTCACCACCTTGCTGACGCTGGCCTGCACGATCTTCTCGCGGGCGCTGATGACCTGGTTGGCCAGAGAGTTCGCGAGTTGCGCAACGGCGACCTTGTCGGTGTCCTGCACCGAAAGCGTCAGCACGCCCGAACTGCCGAGGGGTGCCACTGCTATGCGGCGCGCAACGACCGCCTGGTCGCGAGAGATCCCGACCTCGTGGAGAGCCTGGGAGATCGAAGAGGGCGACGTGGCGAGACCCTTGGCGGCGTCGGCCAGCGCCTGAGACGCCGTTTCGCTCGTCGGGTCCGTTGAGTCCAGCACCATCCGGACGTTGGCTTGATAGAGCTTAGGGGCGGTGAACGTCAGTCCGAGCACCGCGCCGATCGCGAGGAAGACGCACATCGCGATCAAGAGCTTGTGTCGGAGGACGACCCTATCGAAGGCTTCGGTTAGTTCCAATGCCGCTCACCTCTCAGTGAGCTGGCACAGCGCGACAACACCATCTCTACCTCCCCAAAGCGACCGGCGGCCTCGATTGACGAACCGAGATGTGAGGATGGCGTTGCACGTTCCCGAACGCATCGCGAGCATGCGGTAATTCGGCTACGCCGAATGAACGACCGAACGGCAAGGATCGCGTAGACCGGCTATCGCAGATCGATGAGACCGTGTGTGGGCGGGAGCGTAGATCCATCCCGGGGAATCAGTGGAGAACGAGCGATTCGTCACCGACGCCGGCGCGTGTCGCATACATCGCGGCTTCCAACCGCGAATGCACGCCGAGTTTGGTGACGACGTTCTGGACATGCGTTCGAGCCGTGTGGCGGCTGATGACCAGGACGGAGGCGATCCCCTCGTTGTCCAGGCCACGCGCCAACAAGGTCAGGACCTCCCGCTCCCTGGCCGTGAGGCGGGCGATCTGCGAGATCGCCTCATCCTGATCTCTCTTGCGCCGCACCAGCCTTGAAAGGAGATGGCCGAGCATGTGCGAGGGAACCTGGGTCTCCCCTCGGTGGGTCGCACGGACGGCGTCGATGAGCTCATCGATCGCCGCGGACTTCGTCAGGTAGGCGGTGGCACCGGCGTCGATCGCCCCGATGAGGATCTCTTCATCCTCTTCGGCCGACAGCACCAGGATGTGGCAGCCCGGAACCTCCCGGGCGACCTCGGCCACGGTTCGTACGGCATCGGTCTCACGGAGCCCCGCGTCCACGACGACAACGTCCGGCCTGGTACGGATCGCTTCCGCAACTGCCGTGCGTCCGTCGCCCGCGTCGGCGACCACCCGGATGTCATCCTCGCGCGTCAATACGGCTCGCATCGCATCGCGGAACAACGCATGCTCGTCTGCGAGCAAGACGTGGATAGCCCTTTCCTCCATGCACTGCCTCCCCTGAAGGGAGGAACGTAACCATCGAGGGATGCGCACACACGCCGCGAGCGTGGTATTCCGCCTACGTCGTTCGGACGAACGCCTCTAGTGCAACGAGGGGTTACCGATGTTGCGGCAAGGGAACCAGCGAATGGTGCACCGCGAACGTCGCCGCTTCCAAACGCGTATGTACGCCGAGCTTATTGAGTACGGATTGCACGTGCGTCCGTACGGTGTTGACGCTGATCGACAGCTCGATGGCCATGCCGCGGCTCGACAATCCGCGGACCAGCAACCCCAGGATCTCGCGTTCACGCTGGGTAAGTTGATCGGCGATGAGCGTGATCGGATCGCGCTGGTGGTTCCTGCGCCGATGCGGGATGACCAGCTGGCCCTCGATCGCCGCCAGGATCGCGCTCTCGAACCGGGCCATCGAGATGTCTTTCGTGAGGTAGCCGTGGAAGCCGAGCCGGACAGCCTCGTCGAGCATCCGGGGGTCATCCAATGCTGTGAGCGCGATGACCTTTGCATCCGGGAGCATCTCCAGGATCTCGGCACCGACCGAGAGCCCGCTCCTGTCGGGAAGTCCGATATCGACCAAGACGATGTCCGGCTTCTCGGCTGCAGACATCTTGATGGCCGTGGCTCCGTCCTGCGCGATCCCCACCACGTTGATCCCGATGCCCTCCAGGCTCATCCGGATCGGGTCGGCGAACAACATGTGGTCGTCAACGATCAGGACGCGGATCACGGTAGTCCTTCGGTGTCGAGGGGCAGCCGGATCGAAAAAGTCGTGCCCGATGTCGTGGAGTGAACGCGAAGCTTCCCGTTATGTGCCTCAACGACCCGTCGCGCCAGGAACAACCCGAGGCCGTGCCCGTTGCTCGCGGCACCCGACCGTCCACGAACGAACGGATCGAAGATCGTTCGCTGCTCAGCCGGCGTCACGCCGGGCCCAGAGTCGTGGATGTGGATCTGGGCGCTGGTGGCGTCGGCCGCCACTGCAACCGTGACGGGGCTGCCG
>JAXDJY010000413.1:0-5426 GCA_034667445.1 Actinomycetota bacterium
GCGCTCCCCCCGTGACGACGACACCACGCCCCGCGAATCGCGCGCGCGCTGTCATGGCACCTCCGGATACACGAGCGCCGCACCGGTCGTGCCGACGTCACCGATCGAGAGGAACCGGTCGCCGACGTTTGCGACGACCGCCCGATCCAGGGACGATCCCACGAACGCCAGGTTGGTCGGCGCGTCCAAGACGTGGGCGAGTGGATCCTGCACCACGGGTTCCACGTCGCCCGTGGCCGGATCGATCCGTACGACACCGTCGGGCCGGTAGAGCGTCACGTAGTAGGCACCGTCGGCGCCGAGGGTGACACCGTCGGGCTCGGTGTCGGGCAGCAGCGCGATCACCCTCGGAACCCCCGCGTTCCCATCGGATCCGATCGGGACCCGGACCAACGCGGGACGATGGGACTCGACCACCACCATTGCCTCGCCTCCCGGGTCGAGGCAGATGCCGTTCGGATAAGCAGGCACGGCCGTGGTCCACACGGTCACCCTGCGGTCTGGGTCGACCCGGAGGATGCTCGCGTCGCCGTCCTCCCCCGAGCAAGTGACGTAACAGCGCCCGGCCCCATCGAAGGCGAGCATGTTCGGCGTGTCCATCCCGGCGCCCCCCGGACCGCGCGCGTAGACCTCCACAGCCCCGGTCGCCGGGTCGAGGCGAACGACCTCTCCGTTCCCTTCGTCGCACGCATAGATCCGCCCCCGTCCGTCGGCCGCGAGCCCCAACATCGATCCTCCGGTGACGGCGACGACCTCGACCTCGCCTTCGAGCGTCACCGCGTAGATCTCGCCGCCCTCGCCGCCCGCATACACCCGGCCATCGAACGGGTTCCAGCACACCCCTTCCGGGTGATTCAGCCCTTCGGCGAACTCCTGGAAGACCGCGCCCATCAGACCGCCCGACCGATCGCTGCATCGAGGATCTCGAACGCCTGCCGCAACACGTCGACAGGCATGACGAGCGAGGGCTGAAGGTTCAAGGAGGTCGTGCTCGCGTCGACCAGGAGTCCCTCTTGCAGGCACTCCCACGCCACGCGCAGCGTGAGCTCCATGTCGCGCTCCTTCGTCTCGCGGTCCCTCACGAACTCGACCGCCATGAAACAGCCCACCGCGCGAACATCTCCGATCTGCGGGTACTTCTCCATCAGGGGCCACAGCGCATCGGCCGCCGCTTCCTCGAGCGCACGAACGTTCTCAAGGACGGGTTCGCGCGCGAACGTCGCCAGGGTCTCCAACGCGGCGGCACACGAGGCCGGCAGCCACGACCACGTGGACCCGGTCGACACGTCATCGAAGTCCATCGCCCGCTCGGTGCCCAGCACGGCGCCGATCGGCATGACACCGCCACCCATCGCCTTGCCCAGAGCCATGAGATCAGGCTGCACGCCCCATCGCTCGACCGCGAACATCGTTCCCGTCCTTCCGAAGCCCGTCTTCACCTCGTCGACACAGAGGAGGAAGTCGAACTCGCGGCAGACATCGGTGAGACCCGCCCAGAACGCCTCGGGCGGGGCGACGCATCCGCCCGACCCCATGACCGGCTCGATCAGGATGCCGGCGACCTCGCGCGGATCGATCGCGTGATGGAGCAGGTGGTCGCGCATGTAGTCGATGGTTCCGTCGCCGGTGCCGCCGGGACGAGCGACGAACGGGGTGCGATACGCGTTGGGGTAGGGGACGTGGACGAAGCCCGGAAGCAACGCGCGATACCCGAACGAAAGGTCCGAGGTTTCCGCTCCCACTGCCCCCGCGGTCCCGGCCTCCCCGTGATAGCCGCCCATGAAGCCGATGACGATCGGTCGCCCCGTCGCCCGGCGCATGAAGCGGACGGCCGTCTCCACCGCCTCCGTTCCGTTCAGCGACATATCGACACGAGCGAGGTTCGACGGCGCGATCGCGAGGAGCTGTTCCGCGAGCGGCAGCACGAACTCGTTCGCGTAGTAGTGCGTGTCCTCGTTGCCGTACCGACGGAGCGCCGCGATCGCCGCCTCGGTGATCTCGGGATGGGCGGCGCCCACCGGGACAGCCGCCATCCCACTGATGAGGTCGAGATACACGTTGCCGTCGATATCCCGGACCAGCCAGCCCTCTTTGCCCTCGATGACGAACGGACCCAGATCGTGGGCGGTTCCGTTGTAGAGGACCGATCTGAGCCGCTCGAGGATCTCCTGGGCCTTCGGCCCCGGCGGCGGGGTCGCGATGGACGGGGAGCCGGTCATCGCTTGCGCGCCTTCGCATCTCGGAGAACGGTGCGTGCAGCGTTCTGCCCGTTGGCGCCGGTCACTCCGCCCCCAGGATGGGTGCCCGCGCCGCAGAGATACAGGCCGCGCAACGGGGTGCGGTAGTCGGCCCACCCCCGTGCCGGCCGAAGGAACAGCAGTTGGTCGGGCGTCATGTCCCCGTGCAGCGCGTGGCCGCCCGTGAGACCGATCAACCGCTCGAGGTCCAGCGGAGAGAGCACCTGCCGGTGTTCGATGAGGCTGGGCAGGTCCGGAAAATATTCCGCGATGGCTTCGATCACCCGGTCGGCGCGAGCTTCCTTGATGGCGTCCCACGATCCCTCGGCCAGCGTGTAGGGCTGGGAGTTCACGTCGATCGTGATCACGTGCTTCCCCTCTGGTGCAAGCGACGGGTCGTGGACGGTCGGGAAGCACATCTCGATGTGCGCGGGATCGGCCGGAACTCCGATCAACGCCTGCGCCTGCTGCAGATCCATATCGGCGATGAACCCGTTCAGCTCCATGATCCCTGTGTGATACGGCTGCACCCCGTCTTCCGGCAAGCCTCGCACGAACGGCAGCGCCGAGACCGCCAGGTTGATCTTGATGCTGGTGCCGTCGCACCGGTAGGCCTCGATCATGTCCACGAATTCGTGCGGGAGATCGGCCGGGTCACAGAGCTTCAGGAACGTGCGCTTGGGATCGGCATTCGACAAGATGACTGGGGCTCGGAGTTCCTCACCGCTGGATAAGGTGACGCCCACGGCGCGGTTCCCCTGTGTCACGATGCGCTCCACCTCTGCGCCGGTCCGGATCTCGCATCCTTCCTCCCGCGCCGCATCTGCCATCCGCATCGTCACCACACCGATGCCGCCCCGGACGAATCCCCATTGCCGAAGGCCCCCTTCCCCGCTCGCGTGGTCGTGGAGGAGGACGAACGCCGTCCCGGGCGTCGAAGGACCGGCGACGCTGTCGTTGATCGCGTGCCATCCCAGCGCGGCCTTGACATGCTCGGACTCGAACCATTCGCTCAGATAGCGATCGGCCGATGTGGCGAAGAGGTAGGCGAGATCCATCGACCGCTTGCGGTGCCGCCAACCGAGCCATCCCCACGACGCCACATCGAGCAGCTCGCGGAGACCGTGCGGAGTTACGGTCGGGGCACCCCGGTCGAACGCCGGGATGACGGCGGCAGCCAGTTGGCCAAGGTCCTCTTCGAATCTCGGCAATGCATGTGCGTCGCGCGGTGAGAACCGCTTCGTCTCCTCGACGTTCGCGGCCATGTCGTCGCCGAGGTAGTAGTGGGCCCCGTCCGGGTAGAGGTTAAGCGTGGGACCGGCCTGATCGACGATGACGCCCCGCTGCACCAGCTTCATATCGCGCCAGAGGTCCTCACGAAGCATCGACAGGACGTAAGCGCCCGTCGATGCGTGGAACCCCGGCGCGAACTCCTCCGTCACGCAGGCCCCACCGACGATGTCGCGACGCTCGAGGACTACCGTGCGCATCCCCGCCTTGGCCAGTCTGAAGCCCGCAACGAGGCCGTTGTGCCCGCCTCCGACCACGATCGCGTCGTATGTCGCCGCCATCTCGCCCCTCCGTCGAATGGTCGACAGTCTACACTTCGCCCAGTCCGCGCGGTAACCCTGATTTACCCTACGGGTTCGTGGGGAAGCGTCGTGGGGAAGCGGGTATCTCGTCGATAGGGATATAGCGTTTCCGCTATACTCTCTGCATGAGAGGTGGAACCTTCATCCGGGAAGCACGGCGGCGCGCGGGACTCAGCCAGCGCGAACTCGCGGGGCGCCTGGGCACCACCCAGTCCGCCATAGCGCGACTCGAGCGCGGCCGGGCTGAACCCTCCTTCGCACGGGTGGGCGAAGCACTGCAGGCGTGTGGTCTGGACCTTGTCCCTCAGCTCCTGCCGCTGGACGAGGCCGACTGGTCGGTCGCCTCCGTCAACCTGGGCGTCGATCCCGACACGAGGGTTCGCCGCCATCAAGCCGCGCTCAGGTTCGCGGTGGCCGGGCGGGCGGCCCTTGCCGATGCCCGAGCCTGACTTCAGTCCGGAACGCATCCTCGGCGCGCTCGCACGCCACGGCGTCCAGCTCGTTCTGATCGGAGGGTTCGCGGCGGTCATCCACGGCTCCCCCTACGTCACGACGGACGTCGATGTCGTCCCCAACCCGCAGGTCGCCAATCTCGAACGGCTGGCGTCGGCGCTGCGCGAACTCCACGCGCGCGTGTGGACCGCCGCGGAACCCAACGGTGTCCCCTTCGCCAGCGATGCTGGGTCGATCGCGGGCGTTCGCATCTGGAACCTCGTCACCGACTTCGGCCGACTTGATCTCACGTTCGAACCGAGCGGAACCTCCGGCTATGAGGACATCATCCGCGATGCGACGCATCTCACGATCTTGGGCGCGGCCGTCGACGTCGCATCGTTGGCTGACGTGATCCGGTCGAAGGAAGCTGCCGGGCGGGACAAGGATCGCCTGGTGCTCCCGGTACTTCGCCGGATCTTGGCGGAGACCGATCGGCCCTAGCCGGTCAGGTCGGGAACGTGAGCACGCCGTCGGTGATCTGGGCGTACCGCGGCGGATCGGGGTTCCCGCTCCATGAGGTCGTGTCGAACCCGTTCCCGGGACGGACCACATCCACCCGCACCCGGCCGGTGCTCACCGGTTCTCCCGATGCGCAAGTGATGACGTCGCTCGACCCCATCCGGATGAACGACGCGTTCCCCGCACCGATGACCGATGCCGTTCCGTCCGCGTCCAAGAGCACGGCGGTCGATTCGTCGATGCCGAGGCCACGGACCGTTGAGGTCCACCCGTCGGTGAGGATCCGCGACATGAAGGTGAGGAGTCTGCCCAGCCGGCCCCGCTGGGCGAAATGCGAGTCGGTGATGGTTCGTGCGAGACCCGGGTAGCGCACCATGTCGGCCTTCAGCTGGATCTTCGTCCCGAAGCAGTCGGACATCGCCTTGTCCGAGGTCACGGTGTTCTTCAGCGCCGTGAAGGCGTACTGGCCGCTGATCGCGAGACCTGCACTGATCCCACCGATCGGGACTCCGCGCGCGATGTCTGCGTTGATCGCCGCGCTCACCGGCGTCCCGGCCCAGATCCGCGCGTAGTCGGACTGATCGCCCCCGGCGAAGAAGATCCCGTCGGCGCCCGCGACGCTGTCCACGACGAACGGATCGGA
>JAXDJY010000414.1:0-5403 GCA_034667445.1 Actinomycetota bacterium
ACGCCCATGGAGATCAGAAGGGAGCCGCGGAAGAAGTCTCGGCGCGATGTCGGCTTCCCCGTGCTGGCCGGCGCCGCCGGCAGTCCTGACGCCGAGGTTCGCGACGCGCGCTGGGCCCGTTGTGCCCTGACGAACGAAAGTCCGAACACCACCGCGAACACGTCAAGGATGACGAACGCGATGATCGCGACGACGAGACCGGTAGAGATCGTGGCGGTCATAGTTCGAAGAACACTCCTTGGGTCCACGGCCACACCCAGTTATACCCGGGTCCGCGGAAGAAAGATCCGATGATCGTCAATGTGGCCCCGAACATGAAGAGGATCGTGAACAACGTTAAGGCTATCTTGCGATCGCCTGGACGGTTGCTCGGGTTGCGGTCCACGTACGGCACCGCGGCGAGCCCGACGAGGATGAACGTCGGGATCGTGATCCCGGCAACCATCGGGTGGAAGTAGCGAAGGAGCTCTTGCAGACCGAGGAAGTACCACGGCGCTTTCGACGGGTTCGGCGTGAGGTTCGGGTTGGCGAGTTCGCGCAGCGGTGCGTTCACGAAGGTCGAGAAGATCGCCATCCCCGCGAGCAGCACGAACATCGCGACGAACTCCTCGATGAGCAGGTGCGGCCAGGTGTTCACGCGGTCGCCCTGTTCGCGTTCGACCCGCTGGATGCCTTCGGGTGGCACGAGCGCGAGCAGCCGGTGCTTGTCGGCGGCGCCCCTCTTGGCCGCGGTCGGGACGCCACCGGTGGGGAGTGGCGCCTCGCGCTTGGTCGCGGACGCCGCCACGGCCATCACGGGAACGGGTGCGCCGGCAGCAGCCGCCGGTGCGCCCGCCGCCGCCGGTGCGACCGGGCTCGCAGCCGCAGCCGCCGCGGGAGCCGCCGGAGCCGGAGCCTTGGCCGCCGCCGCCGCCTCTTCCGCCGCCGCCTCTTCAGGGTTCGCCACACGCCAGGCCCGGATGGCCTTCGAACGCGCCCGGCCCTCGGCGATCTTCCGGTCAACCCCGGCCGCGAGCTGCGCGTCCAAAGTGGCCTGGTAGGCCGCCATGTCCTTATGGGCTTCTTCCCAGCTCATCCCTACTCCTTAGAGCGGTCCTGAGATGCCGCCGTCCTTGCGGATCCGCCAGAAGTGGACCGCGAGGAACAAGACGAGCACGAATGGAAGCGCGAGGACATGGAGCACGTACCAGCGGAGCAGCGTGTTCGGACCGACCACCGCACCACCGAGCAGGAGGAAGTTCGCCTGCTTGGCGATGAAGGGTGAGTAGCCGGCGAGCGAGGTGCCGACCGTGACCGCCCAGATGGACAGCTGGTCCCATGGGAGGAGGTAGCCGGTGAACGAGAGTCCGAGAGTGAGGAACAGGAGAATCACCCCGACGACCCAGTTGAATTCCCGCGGTGGCTTGTAGGCCCCGGTGTAGAACACGCGCGCCATATGCAACGTGACGGAGAACACCATCAGGTGAGCACCCCATCGGTGCATGTTCCGCATCCAGTCTCCGAAGAAGACGGTGGTTCTGATGCTCTGCATGTCGGCGTAGGCCTGCGCGCCACCGATGTCGGCCGTCGGCCGATAGAAGAACATGAGGAAGATGCCCGTAACCGTGAGCAGGATGAAGAGGAAGAACGAGAGCCCGCCGAGGCAGAAGGTGTAGGTCAGTTTCAACCCGTGCCGCTTCACCTTCGTCGGGTGCAGGTGGTACAGCACATTGTTCATCGTGGCCAGCGCACGGTCACGCGATGTGTCCTTGTAGCCCTTCCTGAACACCGAACCGGGCCGGAAGATGGACTTCCAGACCTCGGATTCGCGGAGGCGGTCGCCGAGTTCGCTCGGCGACGGCGGCTTCAGCTTCAACCCTTCCCCTCTTCCATCTACTCGGCGGCCTGTGACACCGGGACCGCCGCCATCGTGCGTTTGGCTCCGGAGTCCTCGGGCAGTCGGGCATAGTACAGCGTGTCTGTCGGGCAGCGGTCAACGCATACGGAGCACCGGGTGCACGCGTTGTCGTCGACGACGAAGATCGCGTTCGCGTATCCGACCTCGTCGCCGACGGCTTCCTCTGCCGAACCCGCCACGATCTCGGGCGACATCATGAGGATGCAGTTCCAGGGACAGACGTCCTCGCACGCGCGGCACAGGATGCAGTTGTCCGGGTCGAGCATCAGATGCTTCGGGGATTTCACACCCTGCGCGAGCCAGGCCGGGTCGACGGCTTCCACGGTGTAGTCATCGTGGATGTCGACCTCGGTCTTCGTGAACACCATATGCGCTCCTTACCGGTACCCACCGGTGGGCCGGGAATCGGTTTGTCCCCGCAGCTTGCGTCGCCAGTTCTGCATGATCGAAGCCCCCACAAGGAGGGTGATGATCGGGCCTGTACTCAACCCCATCGCGACCGCGTCGCGGATGAGCGTCATCCAAACGGCCGTCGCGTCCCAAGTCACGAAGATGAGGTGGAAGTGTCGAGGCTGGTTCCACAGAAGGTTCGTGTTCGCGTAATAGAGCCAGAACGAAGGGATCACTCCGACGCCGACGAATAGGAACATCAGGATCCCGAACGAGAAAAGAACGGCTGTAGTCCATGTCCACTCGAAGGCTTTGAGGCGCGCGTCGAGTTTGCCCTTGAGGGACGTCGGTGCGTTCATGTTCGCGGATTCCACGCTCATCCGGTCGCTCTCTTCGTGGGCGGGGCGATTATAGCCATGTGACACGCTGCGCAAACGGACCAGTGGTCGCACGGCGATCCAATGGCGGGCGACCGCGGACACTATGGCGCGTGGCTCGGGGCGGAGGCAACCCAACAGGCAGTCCGGGGCACATCGGGCCGGCACGACCTTCCCACGAGCGCGCACCTACACTCGGGGCGTGCCCACTCCGGTCATCGCTCTCGACGCCTCAGGCGGACTTGGCTCGTGGTGGGCGCCATTCCTTGCATTCGCGGCGGGAACCGTGTCGTTCGCCTCGCCATGTGTGTGGCCGTTGGTCCCGGGCTACCTCTCGTTCATCGCCGGCGGGCGCGCCGTGGAGGACGAACGCCGGAGCGTGGCTCCGATCCTCCTGTTCATCGCGGGGTTCGGTGTTGTCTTCGTGGCGCTCGGGGTATCCGCCAGCCTGATCCCCGTACTTCGCGGCACGGCCGGACAGCGGGTATCCGGGGCGTTCGTGGTCGTTGTCGGTGTGCTCATGGTTGCCTACGCCCTTCGGATCGGTGGGCTCGGCCTGTATCGGGAGCGACGGCCCTTCCTGGAGCGTGTACGGCCGGGAAGTGTCGGCGCCGTCGGGCTCGGGATGGCCTTCGCCGCCGGGTGGACCCCCTGCATCGGACCCGTCTTGGGGGCCATCATCACGCTGGGTCGAAGCGGGGGCGCGGTTCGAGCGGCCCTGCTTCTCTCGCTCTACTCCCTGGGCCTCGGTGTTCCGTTTCTCCTCATCGGCCTTGGAGTTCAGCGCTTCATGGGGGCCTATGGCTGGATAACGCGGCATTACCGCTGGATCGGCGGTGCATCGGGCGCCTTCCTGATCGGGATCGGCCTGCTGCTGGTCACCGGTCAGTTCACGCGGTGGTTCGCGCCGCTCCAACGATTCGTGCCCGGACTATGAGCGCCACTCGCCCGCGGCTCACGCTCCGCCGTTCCGCCGCCATGGCCTGGCGGTCGTTGCGGTCGATGCGCACCGCGCTCATCTTGTTGTTCCTCCTGGCTCTCGCGTCCGTGGTCGGCTCACTGGTCCCACAGGAGATGAACTCACCGGACCGCGTCGCCCAGTTCCTGCAGACGCATCCGCTGCTCGGCGACTTCTACCGCAGAGCGGGATTCTTCAACGTGTTCGGTTCGTGGTGGTTCACGTGGGTAACGACGTTGCTCTTCGTGTCGTTGTTCGCGTGTTTGATCCCGCGATCGCGGGCCGCGATCAGGAGCGCGTTGCAGAAACCGATCCAGGCTCGCGAGATCGACTCGTTCCCGCACTACCGCGAGGTTCACGTGGCCGCTCCGCCGGAGGCGGTCCTCGCCAGCAGCAGCCGCCTCTTCTCTCGGCGCCTCTTCCGGACGGCGACGGGCAGCTCCCAGGTCGCCGCAGAGAAGGGCCTGGCGCGAGAGCTCGGGAGCCTGCTCTTCCACTGGGCGTTCGTCATCTTGTTGCTCGGTGTGGTCGTGGGCAAGGGGACCGGCTATGTGGGCCACGCCGTGATCATCGAGGGCCAAACGTGGGTAGACGCCCGGCCGAACTACGCCGGGGAGCTCCGAACCGGCCGGTTCTTCTCCGGGGATTTCAGCGGCATCGGCATCCACCTCCAGAACTTCACCGACACGTTTCGATCGAGCGGCATCCCGATGGACTTCCTCTCGCAGGTTCAGCTCCTGGATCCGCAAGGACACGTGCAGGCGGACGCCGACATCCGGGTGAACCACCCGGCGCATTTCAACGGCCTGGACATCTTCCAATACAGCTTCGGATGGGCGCCCGAGTTCCAGGTCCACCAGGGGAGTACGGCGATCGTATCGGGGCCGATCGCGATGGTGCAGAACGTGCCTCCCGCCGGGGTTCCGCTGCTCGCGGAGCCGTGGATCGGTACCGAGAAGCTGACGAACCTGACTCCTAACGTCGGGGTTGCCCTCACACTCTGGCCCGACGGACAGGCGTACTTCCAGTCGCTCCAGAGCGGACAGCCCGTCGAGATGCCGGTTCTGCGTGCACCCCTGCTGACCTTCACTACCTACGAGGGCAGGATCTTCGACCCCGCGTCGAACACCGCGCTCGACACCTCCGGTCTCCGCAAGTTGAGCAGCGGCATCATGTACCCGGGCCAGACCGTCGATCTGCGCACGGGGAAGCCCCTTACCCCCGACCCGGTGACCGGGAAGATCGACTACGGCGACCGGCTTACGATGTCGTTCCCTCATATCCGCCAGTACTCGGTGTTGCAGGTGAGCCGCGATCGGGGTGTGCCCATCGTCCTGCTCGCGGCTATCCTCATCGTGCTGGGGCTGTTGCCCGCGCTCTACACGGCGCGACGCAAGGTCTGGGTGCGGGCACAGCCGGCAGGAACGGGTTCACTGGTGCAGATCGGTGGGTTCGCGCTCCAACGCAAGACGCAGTTCGAAGACGAGTTCGCCCGGCTGGTTACGGCGCTGACGGAAGCTTCAGGCGGAGAGGTTCCTCGAGAGAAGGAAGCGGCGGTCCCATGACTCCGACCCAACTGCAGTGGGCCCGAGTGGCCAAAGACGCGTTCACGGTGGCGTTGTTCGCTTATATCGCGGGGATGCTGGCCTACTGGGCCTTCCTGGCGTTCGCGAAGAACTGGATGGGCAGGCTCGCCACGGGGATCGCATGGTTCGGCGTCCTCGGAGCGTTGACGGCGATCGTCGGCCGCGGGATCGCCGATGCGCGGATCCCCTGGGGCA
>JAXDJY010000415.1:0-2964 GCA_034667445.1 Actinomycetota bacterium
GCCCCTCCTCCTTCGATCTCCAGTTCGGCCGTCACCATCAGGTGATCCGATACCTCGGGCCCTCCCCGAACGGCCACACCAAGGACTCGGATCTCCGGAGACACGAAGAGGTAATCGATCCGCGCGGAAGGGTCGCTCGAGGGGAACGTTGCGCCGGCGGTCTCGCCGACATCCCGGCCGGCCCCGCGAAAGATGTCGAGGGTGGCCGAGCCTTCCTCCGCGTTCAGATCGGCCCCGAGAACGAACGGCCCCCGGCCGACAAGGAGTTCCACCACCGCACGCGCGTGGGCAGCTCGCTCGGCCCCGACGAGCCCGAGGTGGGTCGAGATCGCCCAGATCGTCATATCGCCGTGCACCAACGAGGCGATGGTCGCCCCGCGCGGGTGCCAGCGGACCGATCCGGCGAAGCGACGATGCTCGACCGAGGCCACCCGCCAGGGACGCCGCACCAAAACCCCGTTCTGCACCCGTCGCCGCATCGCGGTGGGTGGATCAACCACGCGTTCCATCCCCGCGCGTTCGGCAAGCGCCCGGAACCGCTCGCGCGGACCGGACTCCTGCACCATCGCCAGGTCGATGGCCTCGGACGCAAGGATCTCCGCCGCGCCGCCGACACCCGCACGCAGCCCGTGAAGGTTCGCGGTTGCAACCCGTATCCGCATCAATCCTCCGGAGCGATCACCGTCCCCGCGCGACCGGCGAGCGCCTCCGTCGCCTGCGCGAGGTCGGCGATGACGGCGCGGCCTCCCCCTCTCGACACGAACTCGACGGCTGCGCGGACCTTCGGACCCATCGACCCCTCTCCGAACTCCCCGGCTCGAAGTAACGCGTTGGCTTCACTTGGGGTCATCCGGTCGATGTCCTCGGGGAGCAGGGTCCCGAACCCTCGCTGGACCTTCGCGACGTCGGTGAGGATGAGGAAGGTGGAGGCATCCACTTCGTGCGCGAGGATCGCACCGGCGAGGTCTTTGTCGACGACACCCTCCCGCCCGATCAGGCGGGGACCATCTTCGACCACCGGAACGCCTCCCCCGCCGCTCGCGATCACGATCACGTTGTCGGCGACGAGCCGGGCGATGATCGGGGTCTCCACGATGGAGTAGGGCGACGGCGAGGGAACCACCCGGCGCCATCCCCCGTGCGGATCGGCTTTCACCGTCCAGCCGCGGCGCACCGCCAGATCCTTCGCCTCGTCCTCCTGATAGAACGGACCGACGAACTTCGTCGGACGTTCGAAGGCAGGGTCGTCGGGTCGGACCCGGGTGAGCGTGAGGACGGTTGCAACCGGCCGCTCCATCCCCCGTTCGAAGAACACATCTCCGATGGTCACTTGCAGGAGATAGCCGATCTGACCCTGGCTAAGCGCACCGCACACATCGAGCGGCATCGGGTGGACCGCCGCCGACGCTGCCTCCTGCTGAAGGAGGATCCGGCCGACTTGCGGTCCGTTTCCGTGCGTGATGACGACCTCGTACCCGAGAGCGGCGACATCCGCGATGCGCTCGGCAGCTCCCCGTGCGGCCGCATACATCTCTTCGAACGTGTCGTCGGCCCCGCGGCGAAGCAACGCGTTCCCGCCCAGGGCCACAACCACTCGCTCCATCGCGCCGGTCTACAGGACGAACGACCTCGTGTCACGCAGCCAGGGCGCGAGCGTCGTCGTGCTCACTCGTCCATATCCGCTTGCACATCGACATCGAACAAGGTCCGTCGCGCAGGGTCGAGCGCGGTCCAGGTGTCCATGTCGATCACGGCGGTGGGCAAGGCGTCCAGTACGTCGCGCAGGCGTCGACGTCCGGCGTGCAAGAGCGAGTGGACCACATCTGCCGCCGGCGCCGGCCGTAGCACACACGGGAGCGGCCGCGGGCGATCACCGTCCTGTAACGCGACGGCGTCCACGCCGGACTCCTCGATCACGTGGAGCATCTCCTGCAGCACCGGTACCTGGAGGTCCGGCATGTCACCGCCCGAGACGATCACCAGATCCGCGGGCGCCGCCGCCAGCAGCCCCGCCTGGAGCCCGGCGAGCGGTCCCTCGCCGGCTGTGGCGTCGAACGCGGGGTGGATCCCGGGCGGCAGGCCCGATGTATCGGCGCCGGGAGCCAGGACGACCACGACTTCATCGCAGACGACCGCGAGCCGGAGCACCGCATGGTGCAGCAGGGGCAGTCCCCGATAGGGCTCCGCCAGTTTGTCCCGGCCGAACCGCACGGAACCTCCGCCGGCGAGCACGACGCCGGTGACGCTCAGTCGCGATCCTCGCGGCGTTTCCTGCGCTGCACGAACTGGAACCCGAACCGGCCCTTGATGCACAGGTGCCCGTTGGTCACGTAGTGGTCGCTCGGGCTCGTCACCTTCACGATCGTGTTGTCCTGCACATGCAGCTGGAGCTCACACCCGACACCGCAGTAAGGACAGATCGTCGCGGTCACCGTCTGCGAGGACTCATCCCACGTCCCGGCGGCCCGCATGTTGAACTCGGACGTGAACATCAGTGCGCCCGTGGGGCAGACGCCTATACAGTTCCCGCAGTACACACAGGCACTCTGGTCCAGCGTGACCGCGTACTCGGTACTGATGCGCGCGTCGAAACCCCGTCCGGCCACCGCGATCGCGAACGTATTCTGCGCGTCGGTGCCGCACGCCTCGACGCACTTGTAGCAGAGCACGCACCGCGAGTAGTCGCGGACGTAGAGGTCGTTATCGACCTTGACCGGCTGGACGACGGTCTCCGCCGAATCGACCACCGGATCGGGGTGGTGCCCGGGTTCCTTCTCGTCGCGCGCTCCCGCCGCGAGCGGTTCCATCGGCGCGCCGAACCGGTTCGGGTCGGTCTCATACTCCCGCATCCAGCGCTGCCAGTCCTGGTTCGCGAGTGAGGTATCCACGCTCGATGCGAGGAACTCCATCACCAGCTTGCGCGAATGCTGCACCCGCTCGGTGTCCGTGCTGACCTTCATCCCC
>JAXDJY010000416.1:0-18513 GCA_034667445.1 Actinomycetota bacterium
CCGAGTGTCGCGAGCCCGCTTCCTGCGCCGGCCGCGAGCAGTGAGTCGGAGTGACCGTGATAGCACCCCTCGAACTTCAGGATCTTGTCGCGCGCGGTGACGCCGCGAGCCAGACGGATGGCGCTCATCGTGGCTTCGGTCCCGCTGCTGACGAGCCGGACCATCTCGACGCTCGGCACCGCCGCGATGATGCCGGCGGCCAACTCCACCTCGCCGAAGGTCGGGGCGCCGAACGTCGTGCCCTTCGCCGCGGCTTCATTCACCGCGCGAAGGATCTCGGGATTTGCATGGCCGAACAGCAGCGCGCCCCAACTTTGGACCAGGTCGATGTAGCGGTTCCCGTCCACATCGATCAGTTCCGCACCCTCGCCCCGCTCGACGAAGATCGGCGTGCCGCCGACGCCACCGAACGCGCGAACGGGAGAGTCGACGCCGCCGGGGAGCACTGCCTGTGCGCGTTCGAACAGGTCTTCGGACTTGGTCACGGCAAGGATTGTAGAGAGCCGGGGACGATGGCCATCTCAGTCGTCGAGGTGCAGACGGTCACCGTTCGGCGAGCCAGGTGGCCGCGTCGGCTGCGTGGTACGTGAGGATCATGTCGGCGCCGGCGCGGCGGATGCTGGTCAGGATCTCGAGCACGGCTCGGCGTTCGTCGATCCAGCCGTTGGCGGCGGCGGCTTTGACCATCGCGTACTCGCCGCTGACGTTGTAGGCAGCCATCGGGAACGCGGTGTCGTCCTTCGCCCGGCGGATGATGTCAAGGTAGGGGAGCGCGGGCTTCACCATCACGACATCGGCGCCCTGGGCGATGTCCGAGCGGATCTCCCGGAGAGCCTCATCCGCGTTGGCGGGATCCTGCTGATATCCGGTCCGATCACCGAACGATGGAGCACCCTCAGCGGCCTCGCGGAACGGGCCGTAGAACGCGCTCGCGAATTTCGCGGCATAGGCCATGATTCCGGTGTCGATGTGTCCGGCGATGTCGAGCGCGGCGCGGATGGCCTCGACCTGGCCGTCCATCATCCCGCTGGGTCCGACCAGGTGCGCACCCGCCCCGGCTTGCGCGAGCGCGATACGCGTGTAGCGCTCCACCGTTTCGTCGTTGATTACGTTACCGTCGTCGTCCAGGATCCCGCAGTGGCCGTGGTCGGTGTATTCGTCCAGGCAGAGGTCGCTGATGATCACTGCGTCCTCGCCGAACTCCTCGCGCAACGCGTGGATGGCCCGTTGCCCGATCCCGTCGGGGTTCCAGGCCTCGGAGCCTTCGGCGTCCTTGCGCGCAGGGACCGCGAACACCATGAACGCCGCGACCCCTCTCCCCGCGATGTCGACGGCTTCCTTCCGAACCGACTCGAGCGTGTGCTGGAACTGCCCCGGCATCGAGGAGATCGGCACGGCGGCATCGATCCCCTCCTTCACGAACAACGGCGCGATGAGCTGCCGGGGTTCGAGTGATGTTTCACGGAGGAGGCCGCGGAGCGCGGGAGTCCGGCGCATCCGGCGCGGTCGTTCCTCAGGGAAGGGTGTCATGACCGACCGATGCTACCCCGCGCGGCGGGCGGTCAGCACCCGCTCCAGCGCGCTGACCAGGCCTTCCATGGTGTGCGGTGCTGCCACCGCGTGGACGGTCAGCCCGTGCGCCCGGGCCTCCTTCGCGGTCACCGGCCCGATGCAGACCACCTTCGGCGAGCCCGCGACGGCCCCGAGGGCACCGACGAACCCGCGCACCGTGGATGCGCTGGTGAACGTGACCGCGTCGACCGATCCGGTCTTCAGGGCATCGCGCGCATCGGGCGGGAGCGTCCGGGGCATCCGCGTGCGGTAGGCGTCCACCCGCGTCGGAGTCCAGCCTTTCGCGACGAGCGCGGCCTCCAGCCCTTCGGGTGCGATATCCGCGCGCGCGCAGAGCACGCGCCCGGTTCCGCGGGGGAACGATCGTGCCAACGCCGCCGTCGTGAACGTGGCCGGCTGCAGATCCGGTTTCCGACCCGCCCACTTCGTGAACGCAGCAGCCGTGCCGTCACCGATCACGGCGACCTTCGCGCGAACGTCTCCCGGTCCCGCCAACCGCGCAGCGAGCATGTCCACGGTTGCGCGGCTGGTGAGGGTGACCCACTCGTACTCCCCGCGCGTCAGATCGCGAAGCGCGGCGGTGAGCGCGGCGCTCCTGGCGGGAACGAGTTCGATGGCAGGCGCGACCACAGCGTGGGCGCCACGTTGGTCAAGGAGCTTGACCAACGGGGCCGACTGATCCGCCGGACGGGTCACGATGATGGTTCGTCCGGCGAGCGAACGAGAGTAACGCGGACTCACTCCTTCCGAACCTCGGCCAAGATGTCTTCGGCACCGCGTTCGATGAGATCTGCGGCAACGACGCCCGCCACCGACTCCGCGTCGGCGCCGAGCCCATCTGCGCGGAGCATCCGCGAACCGTCGGCGAGCGAGACGGCTGCCACCAACGACACGCCGTCGGATCCGGCCATCGCGTAGGCCCCGAGCGGCAGGGCACAGCCGCCGCCCAACCGCCACATCAGCGAACGCTCCGCGTCGAGCGCGATGTGCGAGGGCTGGTGATCGATAACGGCCAGCGCTGCCAGGATCTCGGGTTCGTCCTCGAGGCACTGCACCGCAAGGCATCCCTGACCGGGCGCAGGGATCATCGTGTCCAGATCCAGGCGCTGGATGTACGAGGGCTCGATGCCCAGCCTCGTGAGCCCCGCCGCCGCCAGGACCGCAGCGTCGACCTCGCCGTCCTCGAGTTTCCGTAGCCGCGTCTCGACGTTTCCTCGCAGTTCGACGATCTTCAGCCGAGGATCGTGGGCCAGGAGCTGCGCCGCACGCCGGATGGAGGACGTGCCCACCTTCGACCCGGCGCCCAACGACGTCGCTTCCCGAAGAACCAGCACGTCGAACGGGTCCGCGCGCACCGGCACCGCCGCGATGGCGAACCCATCGTCGTCCTCGGCGGGGAGATCCTTCGCCGAGTGCACCGCCAGGTGGATATCGCCGGCCTCGAGGGCATCCAGGATGGTGTCGATCCACAGTCCCTTCAGTCCCTGTGGATCGGAGGCCGCGGCGGTCCCTTCATCCCCGGAGGTTTGCATCGGGACGATCTCCGTCTTGACGCCGGTTTCCGCAAGGAGGGCGGCGATCTCTTCGGCCTGGATGCGCGCCAGGCGCGAACGGCGGGTCCCGATCCGCAGAGAGTCGGTCACTGCTCCGGCGCGTTCGGGTCGATTCCCAGGAGTTCGGCCAGGAGGCGGGCATGCACGCCGTCGGTCCCCGGCTCGGAGCGCTCTTTCAGTTCGACGATGGGGTCGTGGAGAAGTTTGGCGACGATGCCACGCGCCAGGGCATCCACGGCGTCGCGTTCGTCGGCATCGAGGGATGCGAGCCGTGCGGCGTGTCGATCCAGTTCGGCGGCAAGGATCTCCTCTCCGCGCGCCCGGATGGCGCGGATGAGCGGGGCCAGCGAATCGGAGCGGCGGCGCACGACGTATCGATGCACCTCTTCGGCAACGATCGCGTGCGCGCGGCCTATCTCCTCGGCCGTGCCCTGGTCGTGATCGGCCAGGCGTTCACGCAAGGACAGGACGTCGACCAGCGTGACATCCGGGAGGTCACCCGTTCCCGGCTCGACGTCTCTCGGGACTGCCAGATCCACCAACACCAACGGCCGCTGATGACGTTCGACCATCGCGCGCTGCACCGTTCGCGTCGACACGACCACGCCCGCGGCGCCGGTGGCGCTCACGACGATATCGGCCTCGGGGATCACTGCCGGGAGCATGTCCAGATCACCGTGCTCGGCGTTCGTTCGTTCGGCGAGCGACCTCGCGTGCTCCAACGACCGGTTGAGGATCCTGACCGGGCCTGCTCCGCGTCCGCGAAGGTGCTTCACGGCGAGCGCCGCCATCTGGCCGGCGCCGACCACGACGACGTTCGACCCGGACAGCTCCCCCTGGACGGCATCGGCTGCGATGTCCGTGGCGAGCGCGACGAAGGCATCAGGCGCCGCGCCGACGGTGGTCTCGCCGCGCACCCGCCGCCCCGTTCTGATGGCGGAGTGGAAGAGCGCAGTGAGCGCGGGGCCGGACGCAGATTCCAGTTCGGCCCGCTTGAGTGAGTCGCGGACCTGCGAGCCGATCTGTGTTTCGCCGAGCACCATGGAGTCCAGGCCGGCGGTGACGGCGAAGAGGTGGTCGGCGGCATCCTGCTCCCAGTGGGAGTAGAGCGGCTCGACGATCTCGTCGGGGTCGACCTCGCGGGTCTGTGTCAGGAGTTCTTTTAGCGCCAGGAACCCGGCGTGGTACCCCGGGACGTTCGCGTAGATCTCGACCCGGTTGCAGGTGGAGAGGATGACCGCTTCCTCGATGCCCTCGATGTCGTGGGCGACCCGGTAGGCCTTGCTCAGGTCGTCGTCGGTGAAGGCGAGCCGTTCGAGCAGGTCGATGGGCGCGCGGCGGAACGAGACTCCGAGAGTGAGGACTGGCATAGGACGGGTGGATTCTAGCTGCGTGAGCCGGGTACCATCCGCCTCCATGAGCCCCCGCACCAGAGACCTCGGGATCCGCATCGGGCGTGGGACCCCCGGTGACCTCAACGCCATCACGGACGTTCCCGGGGTGCGCGTTGGCCACCAGAGCGTGATCAGAGGCCCTGATGGCGACCCCGGAACCGCCCGAACGGGCGTCACGGCGATCTTCCCCCACTCCGGCACCCCTTGGGACGAACCGGTCTACGTGGGCACGCACATCCTCAACGGCTACGGAGAGCTCATCGGCATCAATCAGCTCCGCGAATGGGGGGTCCTCATGAGCCCCATCGTCTTGACGAGCAGCTTGGCCATCGGCAAGGCGTATGACGCCACGGTCAGATGGATCGCCGGGACCTCGGAGGAATGGGCGCAAGAGGTGATGCCGATCGTGAGCGAATGCGACGACTCGTTCCTTAACGCCGTGCTGACCTTCCCGCTGACGGACGATGACGTGGCGGCGGCGCTCGGCACAGCGGTGGGCGGACCGGTCGCCGAAGGGTCGGTCGGTTCGGGCGTGGGGATGCAGTGTTTCGACTTCAAGGGAGGGATCGGGACCGCCTCTCGGGCCATCCCCGCGGACGAAGGTGGGTTCACCGTTGGCGTCCTGGTCATGACCAACCACGGTGACCGCGCCCACCTCCTGATCGACGGGGTCCGGGTGGGGGAGGCGATCGCCGACTTCATGCCGACCGAACATTCGGAGGGGTCGTGCGTCGTGGTCGTGGCGACCGACGCGCCGTTGCTGCCGCACCAGCTCGACCGCGTGGCGCAGCGGGCGGGATTGGGCCTGGCGCGCGGCGGCTCAATGGCTTCGAATGGTTCGGGCGAGCAGATGATCGCGTTCAGCACCGCGAACCGCCTTCCGCGCGCGCCGCGGGACATCGCAGATGTGCGGGCGGTCTTAGATGGGCCTGACCGGCCGCCCTGGCTATTGAGCGCGTTGTTCGCGGCGACCGTGGAGGCGACCGAGGAGGCTGTCGCCAACGCCCTGTTCGCCGCGACGACCGTGATCGGCCACGACGGGAACACGCTGTTCGCTATGCCCCATGAGCCGACCCTGGCGGCGCTGGACGCTGCGGGCCGGCTCAGCCGGTAGCGGGCCGTTCGCCGCGTGGCCGGTTCCCTACAATCTCAGGCGGAGACGTGCCTGAGAGGCCGAAAGGAGCCGCCTGCTAAGCGGTTAACGGGGTAAAACTCGTTCCCGGGTTCGAATCCCGGCGTCTCCGCCGGATGCATCGACCGGACGGCACCACAGTGAGAGGAGCTCGATGGGCGGGGCGCTGACCAGGGTCTATCGCAACGGCGTGCTCGAGGCCGAGGGATTCCCGGTCGCGGACGTCTCCGAGTATCTGGTCCAGCCCGACACCTTGGTGTGGGTCGATCTGTGCGGCCCCTCCAGCGACATGCTCCACGAACTCGCCGGCGAACTGAGCCTCCACGAGCTTGCGGTCGAAGATGCCCTAGCCGAGCACCAACGCCCCAAGCTCGATCGGTATCCGACGCACCTCTTCCTCTCGTGCCACGCCGTCCGTGTCGACGTCGGTGCCGGCGAGCTGCGGGAGACGGAGATCGATTCCTTCGTGAACGAACGCTGGTTCATCACCGTTCGGAAGGACGATGGGTTCTCGATGGAACCGGTGTTGCAGCGGTGGGATCGCTCACCGGCGATGGCCGTCAACGGTGTCAGCTTCCTGCTCTACGGGCTGCTGGACGTGGTCGTCGACGGGTACTTCGAGGCCATCCAGGAGTTCGACGACTACTACGACGAGGTGAGCGAAACCATCTTCACGGAGCACCCGCTCGAGCCTGCGCAGCAGCGACACTGGTTCCAGATGCGGCGGGCGATGGTCCGCTTCCATCGGCTCGCCGTGCCCATGCGCGAAGCGCTGAGCAGTCTCATGCGCCGCGACAACTCAGTGGTTCCCGAGGCTATCTATCCCTACTACCAAGACGTCTACGACCACATCCTGCGGGTCAGCGAATCATCGGACTCACTCCGCGACCTGGTGAGCACGATCGTCGAGACGAACATCAGCCTGCGCGACTACCGCCAGAACCAGATCGTGAAGAAGGTGGGTAGCTGGGCGGCCATCATCACTGTGCCCGCACTCATCACGGGGTTCTACGGCATGAACGTTCCGTATCCCGGGTTCGCGCGCACATCGGGCGT
Source organism: Actinomycetota bacterium (assembly GCA_034667445.1). Lineage (GTDB taxonomy): Bacteria > Actinomycetota > UBA4738 > UBA4738 > HRBIN12 > JANXVR01. Next base: position 6,708 of record JAXDJY010000416.1, read on the forward strand.
TATCACGTCGTGCGTCTTGATGGTCGCCCTATCCGTGGGGTTGTATGTGCTCTTCAAGCGCAAGGACTGGCTCTGAAGATGGATGCCGAGACCCTTCTCACCTTCGTTCGGTTCCACGCGTGGGCGAACGACCGGATCCTGACGACGGCTGCGAGCCTCTCGGACGACGAGTTGCGCAGGACAGCGAACCTGGATCACGGCAGCGCGTTCAAGACGTTCCGCCACCTCGTCGACGTCGACTGGAGCTGGCGGGAGTTCTGCATCGGGAACGATGTCGGCGAGACCTATGTGTGGGACCACGGGTTCGTGCTCGATGACCTGCCAGCCATCCACACCTTCTGTATCGAAGAGGACGTCCGCTTGAGGAGCTTCGTAGAGTCCCTCGACGAGACGGCGCTATCAGAGCCGTGGGGTACGGATCCGGACTTCAAGCCGGCACGATGGCTGGTCATCTCCCACGTCGTGAACCACGGGACGCAGCACCGCAGCGAGCTGGCCCGCTACCTCACCGAGTCCGGGCATTCGCCCGGCGAGCTTGACCTCCTGGACGGGCCCGAGCTGCCCTGGCCGAGCGCAGGGTGACTGCGACCTTTCGGTGAGACGGCCCCTGTAGACTCTCGTTCCGTTCGTGAACGCGCCGGTAGCTCAGTCCGGATAGAGTGTCTGACTACGGATCAGAAGGTCGGGGGTTCGAATCCCTCCCGGCGCACCAAAAGTTCAGATCAGAGTGACCTCCAACTCGGGCGAGACCCTTCCCTCTCAACGAAATGCGAACCGACTGCAAACGCCGCTGCCTATTGAGGTCTTTCCCGCGCTTATGTGAAGATGCTGACCCTCGTTCACTTCAACACCCGCAGCGAACCGCAGCGAACCCCCGCGGCTCGCAGGAGGTAGTGATGCGTCTTCGACTCGCCAGTGGACTCCCCGTTTTCGGCTTGCTGTCCGTTCTGATGGGCGTCGGGCCGCAAGCGTCGGCTGTCTCCTCCTCCTCGACGGGACCCGTGTTCGCCCAGATCTCAGGATCGTGTGCCGTCACGACGTCGGGTGGTGCGAAGTGTTGGGGGTTCAACAACACCGGTGCGCTCGGGGACGGCACGACTATCAACAGGACCAGCCCCGTCGATGTGTCCGGCCTCACGTCCGGCGTCGCCCAGATCTCCGTGGGCTGGGGCCACACCTGCGCCGTCACGACCTCAGGTGGGGCGATGTGTTGGGGGTTCAACCGCAACGGACAGCTCGGGGACGGAACGACTACGAACAGCTCGATGCCGGTTCAGGTCGTCGGCCTCACCTCGGGTGTCGCCCAGATCTCTGCAAGCCGGCGTGACACATGTGTCGTTATGACATCAGGAGGGGCCAAATGTTGGGGGCACAACAACTTCGGTGCTCTAGGAGATGGGACGAAGATCGACAGTTCTGTCCCGGTGGACGTCTTGGGGCTCGCATCGGGGGTCGCCCAGATCTCGACTAGTCGCTCCCATACATGCGCCGTCACGACCGCGGGTGGGGCGTTGTGTTGGGGGCATAACGAGTGGGGATACCTTGGTAACGGCACGACGACCAGCAGCTCCAAGCCCGTGGGCGTATCGGGTCTCAGCTCGGGCGTTGCCCAGATCTCGGCCAGTGGCACTTCAACGTGTGCACTAACCGCCTCGGGTGGAGTCAGATGTTGGGGTAACAACTACTACGGTCTTGGCGTCGCCTCGACCGACACGATCGTCACGACCCCCTCGGATGTGGTGGGCCTCAGCTCTCCAATCGCGGAGATCTCAAGCGGGGGAGGCTTGTGCGGCCTCACGACGTTCGGCGGAGTGAAGTGTTGGGGTGGCAGCGGCCCCCCCATTGATCTTGGGGGCCTCACCTCCGGCGTTGCCCAGATCTCCTACCCCTCGTGCGTCCTCATGATCTCGGGCGCCGCGATGTGCCTTGGAAACAACTACTACGGTGAGCTCGGGGATGGAACCAAGATCAGCAGCACCACGCCCGTGAACGTCATCGGGTCCGCGGGGCCGAGTCAACCCGACACCTCCATCAAGCGATCGACCGATACGCTCTCCCTCGACCGAGGGATCGGCATCTACAACGCCACGACGAAGAACCAGGGGGTGACTACGAAGGTCGCTGCGGGAAGCTTCGCGACCTTCAACGTCGTGGTCAGGAACGCCGGCAGTGCAACCGACTCGATCACGGTGGGTGGCTGCTCGAGTTCCTCGGGATTCGTCGTGACGTATCGCTCAAGCAAGGCAGACATCACGGCCGACATCGTTGCCGGAACGCAATCCACGGGCACCCTCGCGTCGGCAGATGCCTATTCACTCAATGTGAGGATCCAGGCCACCTCCGCGACGGTGTCGGGCTCCAAGGACATCTGCAAGATCACCGCCGCCTCGGCCAACGACGTCGCGAAGACGGATGTTGTTAGGGCCACGTTGGTTGTTCAGTAAGGGGAACGACCGAGCGCGGCGTGGGTTCGAATCCCTCCCGGCGCACCGAAGACGTACGTGTCATCCGAAACGACCAGTTACGCGCTCTCGGGAGCCTTGAGGAACGACGTCTGACTTGTTGCGACCTCCAGCCGGCGGATCAGTTCGTTCCATGACTCTGGGTCGACCAGTTGCCCGGCAGGAGTTCCGAGCGCTGAACTCAGGCGCAGAAGGGTCCGGATCGAGGGCTCGACGTGCGCGTTCTCATACCGGGACAGACGCGCCTTCGGTATGCCCGACATCCGTTCGAGTTCGGCTTGGGACAATCCTGCGGCCTGTCTAGCTGCCCGAAGACGGCTGCCGAGCGTGGTCGGGTCAAGCTCGTTCGTGTTGCTCATAAGTCGAACCCTCTCCCTCTCAAGGACTTTGTGCTGCAAGGAATCTAGAGGGTTCCGAGGAGAAACGCTAGACCCATTCGGGCTAACTTGATCTGCGGAGCGAGCCAAGCGTCACCTCAAGCACATCCACCGTTCGGCCGATGCCATTAGGCATGGATACGCATATGTCTGCCGGGATCTCAGCCGAACGCTGGGTGGACCGATTCTTGGTGTCCAGCGACCGCCGGAGTACCGGCTTCGTGGTCATCACGCTTGTGGCGTGTCTCGGCCTGTCTTATGCGATCACGTTCGCGTTAGGAGGGACGGGGAGCTTCGGTGCCTCACTCTTCCTGCTCGTGGTGATCGGTGCGTCCATCCGGCTGACCTATACGACGGCGGCGGGCGTCGCACTTGTTGCGGGGCTCTTGGCGGGCCCGCTCATGCCACTCGATGTTGCTGCGGGCGAGGCGCAGCAGCCGTCCATCTGGATCTCGAGGGTCGTGACCTTCCTCATTCTCAGCACCGTCACCGCGGCGCTGGTGAATCGGGTGCGGGCCGGGCAAGGAAGAGAACTAACGCTGGCGCAGAAGGAGCGCGATCTTGCCGTGGGGAAAGCCGCGGTGATCGCAACCGTCGCGCACGAGTTCAGGAGCCCGCTCACCGTGATCAACGGCGTCGCGCGCATGCTCGAGAACGAAGACGCGATACCCGAGGAGTTCGTGCCGTTGTTCGGGGGATTGATGGACTCGACCGGCCGGCTGATCGATCTGGTCTCCACCATGGGAGCGGTGTTGGACGGCGGTGGATCGGCGGTGTTCCTGCGTACCGAGGCGTTGGTTACGAGGGAGGTCGTGCTTTCGGTGGCCTCGCGGGTCGCCGCGCGCGACGCTCACGGCCGCCTGCAGGTGGAGGTAGCACCGGACGCCGAGTTCCTGCACACGGACCGCGAACTCGTGGAGCAGTTGCTCCGTCACATCGTCGAGAACGCGCTGAAGTTCTCGCCTATGGATCAGGTCGTAGACGTGGACGTGTCGCGAGCGGGCGACCTCGTCGTCTTCAACATCGCCGACCGCGGCCCCGGCATCGACGAAACGCTGCTGTCGACGGACCCGTTCCATCAAGGGGACTCATCGATCACTCGCGAACAGGCTGGCCTTGGCCTCGGGCTGTTCGCAGCGACACGCATCGTCCAGATGCTCGGCGGATCGATCACGTTCGAGTCTCGGCAGGGTGGCGGGTCCGTGGTGCGTGTCGAGATCTCGTCGCAGTGCACCTGAGGCAACTCAGGTTCTGGCCCGAGCGTCTACCCTCCTCGCATGCCTGACCACTCCCGCATCGGGATCCTGCGGCCGTTGGTCAACCGCGACTTCCGCCTGCTCTGGAGCGGACTCGCGGTCTCGCTCATGGGCGACGGCATCTATCTGGTCTCGATCGCCTGGTTGGTGCTCGGCAAGTACGACCTGAAGGCGCTGTCCCTGGTCGGCTTGGCCTGGACGTTGCCGACCGTGCTCCTCCTCATGGCGACCGGCGTGTTGACCGACCGGCTGCCCCGCCGGCGCCTGATGTTCGTTGCCGACGCGGTGCGGTTGCTGGCCATCGGCGCGATGGGTGCACTGACGATCACCGGCGTGGTTCGGCTCTGGCATCTCGTGGTGCTCGCGGCGGTTTACGGCGCCGGCGAAGCGCTGTTCGGCCCGGCGAACTCGGCGATCATCCCGGATCTGGTCCCCGTCGAACAACTGGTCCAAGCCAACGCGTTGTCGCAGTTCGTACGCCCTGCCGCCCAGATGTTGCTGGGGCCGGCCCTGGGCGGCGTGCTGGTTCGTACGGTCGGTCCGGGGTGGGCGTTCATCGTGGACGCGGCAACCTTCGCGTGGAGTGCTTCGATGATCCTGCGGATGACTGAACGCCCCGCCGTTCGTGACCCCGACGCCGACACCACCCACTGGGCGGACCTGAAGGAAGGGTTCCAGTTCGTTCGCTCGCGAACCTGGCTGTGGGTATCGATGAGCGTCGCGACGGTGAGCCTCCTGTGCTTCTGGGGTCCGTTCGAGGTGCTGGTTCCCGATCTGGTCAAGAAGGATCTGCACGGCTCGGCGCTGGACCTCGGGCTCGTGTTCGCCGCCGGGGGGGTCGGTGCGATCATCGCGGCCGGGGTGTCCGGACAGCGCAAGATGCCCCGGCGCCCCCTCACGGTGATGTATGTCTCGTGGGCGCTCGGTACGTTCCTCCTGATCGGCTTCGGCTTGGCGCGGTCCCTGTGGCCGATGTTCCTGGTGAGTGCGCTGTGCCAGGCGATGTTCACGATCCTGATGGTCAATTGGTTCACTGTCGTCCAGATCCTTGTGCCCGCGCGAATCCGGGGGCGGGTCTCGAGCCTCGACTGGTTCGTCTCGACCGCCGGTGTCCCGGTGTCGTTCGCGCTGACCGGGCCGATCGCGGCTGCGCTGGGGCCGCGCCATACCCTTATCTGGGCCGGAGCGGTTGGCGGGGGACTCATCGTCCTCACGGTCCTCTTCGTCCCCGGGATCTTGTCGCCCGAGCGAGATGGATCCTTGGAACCCGGACGTAGGGCCGAAGCGGCTTAGACTTCAGTCATGGAATACACGCATGTCGGACATCTGGGTCTGGTGGTGAGCCGCCTCTGCCTGGGGACCATGAACTTCGGGCCGCACACGTCCGAGGAGGATTCGCAGAAGATCATGGACCAGGCGCTGGCCCACGGGATCAACTTCTTCGACACCGCGAACGTCTACGGCCGCCACCTGGGTGTCGGCGCCACCGAGGAGATCATCGGGAGGTGGTTCGCCAAAGGCGGTGGCCGCCGCGACAAGGTGGTCCTGGCCACGAAGGTGTACGGACAGATGGGCGACTGGCCCAACGAATCCCGCCTGTCCAAGCTCGGGATCATCAAGGCGTGCGAGGCGTCGCTCAACCGGCTCCGCACCGACCGGATCGATCTGTATCAGATGCACCACATCGACCGGCAAGCCTGGTGGGACGAGATCTGGGAGGCGATGGAACAGCTGAAATCAGACGGGAAGATCCTGTACGTCGGGTCCAGCAACTTCGCAGGCTGGCACATCGCGCGTGCCAACGAGATCGCGAACTGGCGGCACTCTCTCGGTCTCTCCATGGAGCAGTCGCTCTACAACCTCACCGCCCGCACCATCGAACTCGAGGTCATCCCCGCCGTGCAGGAGTACGGGATGGGCCTGATCCCGTGGAGCCCGCTCGCGGGAGGCCTCTTGGCGGGCGCGCTGCACAAGGTGGAGGAGGGCCGGCGTTCGCAGCAGTACATGCTGGGCGAGGTCGAGGGCCGGCGTGATCAGCTCAAGGAATGGGAAGACCTCTGTGAAGCGCTCGGCGAGCGCCCCTCGGATGTTGCGCTCGCGTGGCTGCTCGCGCAGCCCGCGGTGACGGCACCGATCATCGGCCCACGCACCGTCGAGCAGTTGGAGGGCTCGCTCCGCGCCCTTGAGGTGAAGCTCGATGCCGATGTCCTAGGCAAACTGGATCGGATCTTCCCTGGCCCCGGTGGCTCGGCGCCCGAAGCCTACGCCTGGTAGTTCGAGCCGTTCGGCTCCTTCTTTTGCACTCCGAGCCAAGGGATGATGCGTGCGTTAACCTTGAGAGGGGCGCATGGACTCGCCGATCGAAAGCCCGATGCCGGTGGCCGCCGAACCGGGACCGCGTGTCACGAGAACCTTCCTCTTCGAACTGACCGGTTACATCGGGGCTGCACTCGCTGTCGCTGGCATCTTCGTGGTCCTTGGAGCGAGTCGACCATCACTCAGGACGATCGCGTGGGCCGCGGTCGCGGTAACGCTGGGCCTTCTCGTGGCCGGCTTCCTGGCGGGACGGGCGACGAACGACGCGTTCCATCGGATGCGGAGCGTGATGTGGTTCGAGGCTACCGTGGCTTGGACCGGTTCTGTCGCCCTATTCTGCGGCGGGCAAGGTCTGAACCTCTCGGGCAAGTCGTATCCACTGGTGGTAGCGATCGCGGTATCCGTGCTCGCGGTCCCGCTTTGGGTCATCGAGCGGCGCTCATTGCAGGCGATCGCCGCGGTGGCGGCCGTAGCGGTTGCGCTACTGGTGCTGGGATTCTTCCAACACGCTGAAACAGTCTCGGTGAGCGACTCGATCTTCGGACCCACCACGTTTGACCGTAACGTTTCGAGCTTCGCCCCAGACGCGTTCATCGCGCTGTGCTACGGCGCAGCGTTGGCGCTGCTTGGGTGGCGCGGTGTGCTTCGCCCGAAGCGAACGATGATGGTTCTGGGATCGATCGCATTCATCTACGGGATGAGCTTTGTCGGGTACCGTTCTTCCGGAGACCAATGGCTCGTTGGCGTCCTGGCGGTCGCGGCGTCGGCCGTGGTTCTCATCTTCGGAGAGCTGGCGGATGTGCTCGCTGTCCGGGGCATCGGGATCTTCGGGCTCCTATCGAACACGACGGAAGTCGTGGCCGGCCGGGTCCATGCGCGAACCGGAGGGTGGATCGTGGCCGTCGTCGGTCTGGCATTGGTCGGTGTCACGGTCTTCCTGGCAACGAAGTCGTTCCCCTCGCTGACCGTGCCCCCGCCGCCACCGGTTCCACCGATGATGGACCCACCGCTAACCGGTGGCGGAGGGGAACCCCAGGGCTGATTCGATCTCACGGGCTGCCCGCGTCACGGCGGCTGCGTAGCGTTTGGCGGCTACCCGACCGACGCGGGTAGCAGGGCCTGACACGGAAACAACGGCGACGAGTCCCCCGAGGGGATCGAGGATCGGTGCGCTCACGGAGGCGACGCCGGACTCGCGTTCGCCCGAGCTGTCCGACCAGCCGCGGCGTTTTGCGGTGAGCGCTTGCTGGAAGAGTCGGTCGCGGGCGTTCTCGTCGAGATCTGCGGTGAGACGTGCTCGGTCGGGCCCTGGGGTCCACGCGAGGAACAGCTTCGCGGCCGAACCTTTCGTGAGTGGGAGTTCGGCGCCGACGGAGACGATGGTCCGGAGCTCGTTAGACGACTCAGCCGTGTCGATGCAGACGCGCGAGTTCATCGAGCGAACATAGAGCTGGGCGGACTCTCCGGTGACGCGTGAGAGGTCTTCGAGTGCCGGGTGCGCGATGTCGCGGAGAGGTAGTTCGCGGATCGCCGTGTTCGCGAGGCGAAGGAGTCGTGGGCCAAGGTGGTATCCCCGCGATCCGGTGACGCCGAGGAGGTCGTAGGCCTCAAGTGCTTGGAGGAGGCGATGGGTGGTCGAGCGGCTGAAGCCGGTGGCTTCGTGGATCTCGGTGAAGGTGTGGGCGCCCCGTTCGACCGCGTCGAGGATGGTAACGACGCGGTCCAGGACGCCGACGCCGGTCCCATCGCCGCCTGGTGAAGCTGGGTGCAGTCGTGCTAGAGTCATATCCCACATAGTGGTACCACATCCCACTATTTGGGACAAATGTTGAAGAGACGCAGTTCAGAAGGCACAAGCCGCCGGAAGGAGACCACCCCCGATGCCCCAGACGCTCGTCCAGAAGCTGTGGGAACGCCATGTCGTCCATCGCGCCAACGGTGAGCCCGACCTCCTCTATGTCGATCTCCATCTGGTCCACGAGGTCACGAGCCCGCAGGCCTTCGATGGCCTCCGCGCGCATGGACGGCCCGTTCGCCGTCCCGATCTCACCGTTGGAACGATGGATCACAACGTGCCCACGACCGACGGACCCGTCACCGATGAGATCAGCGCGAAGCAGATGGAGGCACTGCGCAAGAACGCCGCGAACTTCGGGATAACGCTCTTCCCGATGGGTTCCCCCGGCCAGGGGATCGTCCATGTGATCGGCCCAGAACAGGGCTACACGCAACCCGGCATGGTCATCGTCTGTGGAGACTCGCACACCTCGACGCACGGCGCGTTCGGCGCGCTCGCGTTCGGGATCGGAACCAGCGAGGTCGAACACGTCCTCGCCACGCAGACCTTGCCCCAGCAACCGGCGAAGACCATGGCCGTCAACGTCGACGGTGAACTCCCACACGGCTGCAGCGCGAAGGACATCATCTTGGCGATCATCAACACCATCGGAACGGGCGGCGGTGTGGGCCATGTCATCGAGTACCGGGGCTCCGCGATCCGCGCCCTATCGATGGAGGGGCGCATGACCATCTGCAACATGTCGATCGAAGCCGGCGCGCGAGCCGGCCTGATCGCGCCCGACGACACCACCTTCGAGTACGTGGAGGGGCGGCCGCACGCCCCGCGCGGCGGCGATTGGTCGCGCGCGCTGGAGGAGTGGCGAACGCTGCCGACCGACGACGGGGCGGTGTTCGACACGGAGGTCGAGATCGACGCGGGCGCGATGCAGCCTTTCGTGAGTTGGGGGACCAACCCTGCGCAGTCGGTGACCATAGACCAGGTGGTTCCCGACCCCGAATCGTTCGCCGATGCGGGAAGGCGCGAGGCGGCGCACCGTGCGCTCGCCTACATGGACCTGGCGCCAGGCACGCCGATCAGAGATGTGCACCCCGACACCATCTTCATCGGCTCGTGTACCAACTCACGGATGGAGGATCTCCGCGTCGCGGCCGAGGTCGTCGTCGGCCGCCGGGTCGCGCAGGGTCTTCGCGCGCTCGTGGTTCCCGGCTCGTTCGCGGTGAAGATGCAGGCAGAGAAAGAGGGTCTGGATCGCATCTTCAGCGACGCTGGATTCGAATGGCGCGGCGCGGGATGTTCGATGTGCCTGGGTATGAACCCCGACACGCTGAACCCAGGCGATCGATGTGCCTCAACATCCAACCGGAACTTCGAAGGCAGGCAGGGGCGGGGCGGTCGAACGCACCTGGTCAGCCCGGCCGTTGCGGCCGCGACCGCGATCGCCGGCCATTTCACGACGCCCGACGACCTGCCCGCGAAGGGGGCCTGAGCAGCATGGAGCCCATCAGCGTCATCGAAGGGACCGCGCTGCCCGTCGACCGCAGCGACATCGACACCGACCAGATCATCCCATCGGAGTACCTCAAGCGCATCGAACGAACGGGTTTCGGCCCGTTCCTCTTCGGCGAGTGGCGGGAGGATCCGAACTTCATCATCAACGATCCCCGGTACGCCGGTGCGAGCGTGCTCATCGCCGGCGCCAACTTCGGAAGCGGGTCCAGCAGGGAGCACGCGCCGTGGGCCATCGAGGACGCGGGGTTCCGCGTGGTCATCGCCCCGAGTTTCGCCGACATCTTCCGCAACAACTGCACGAAGATCGGCGTGCTGCCCGTCGAATTGCCGGCGGAGTCCGTTCGCGCTCTGATGGACGCCGCGCTCGATGACCCAACCACGAAGATCGTCGTCGACCTCCCGAACCGCCGCGTCACCGCGCCGGGGTTGGACGAATCCTTCCCCATCGACGACTACACCGCGTGGCGGCTGGTCGAGGGTCTCGACGACATCGGCCTCACGCTTCGCCAAGAGGAGAAGATCACCGCCTACGAGGCGACGCGCGAGGCGTGGCTCCCTACGGCGTAGCCTGGGCGGATGGAACCGGAGCAGTTCGAGGAACTCGTCGCGGAGGCGATAAAGGCCTTGCCCGACTGGGTCCGACAGGCGCTCGACAACGTCGAGCTGTTCGTCGAAGCCTACCCGCCGCCCGGGCAGCCAACCCTATTGGGTCTGTACCACGGGATCCCATTGACGAAACGCGGCAACAACTACGCGGGAGTGCTGCCCGACCGGATCACGCTCTACCGGTCCACGCTGGAGCGTTCGTCGGGGGAAAACCGAGAGCACCTGCGCCAACTCGTGTGTCACACCGTCGAACACGAGCTCGCGCACCATTTCGGCATCAGTGACGACCGTCTGCGCGAGATCGGGAAGTACTGATGACCTCCGCAACCGACGAACGGTGGATGCGCGCAGCGTTGGATGCCGCCCGCGAGTGCGAGACATCCGACGATGTCCCAGTTGGTGCGGTAATTGTCCGAGGGGAAGAGCTCCTTGCGACCGCGGGGAACCGCCGGGAGCTCCATCGCGACCCGACCGCGCACGCGGAGATCCTCGCGCTCCGCGAGGCCGCGAACGCCACCGGGAGCTGGCACCTGGAGGGATGCACGCTCTACGTCACGCTCGAGCCTTGCGCCATGTGCGCAGGGGCGATCGTGCTCGCGCGGGTGGACCGCGTGGTGTTCGGCGCGGCGGACCCTAAGGCCGGGTTCGCGGGTTCGCTCGGGAACCTCGTGCAGGATGCGCGCCTCAACCATCGCCCCGAACTCACCGGCGGGGTCCTGGCAGATGAGTCGTCTGATCTCCTCCGCAGGTTCTTCCGAACCCGTCGCTGAGCGGTTCTGACGCGCGGGGGGCCGCGTCGTTACACTCGTCGACGGAGGCGTGCCAGAGTGGACGAATGGGACCGCCTCGAAAGCGGTTAGGGGATTAATCCTCCCCTCGCGCGTTCGAATCGCGCCGCCTCCGCCGAGAATGAAAGGGAGATGCGATGACTGCCTCGTTCATCGCTGAGAAAGCGATCACCATCAACGCGTCCGGTGACGCCGTCTGGAAAGCGCTTACCGACCCAGCGCTGGTCAGGCAGTATATGCACGGCACGAACATGGAGACCGATTGGATCGTGGGCCACCCCATCACCTGGAAAGGCGAATGGAAGGGCCAATCGTATGAGGACAAGGGCACGGTGCTGAAGGTTGAGCCCGGGAAGCTCCTCGCCTACACCCACTGGAGCCCGATGGGCGGCAGCGAGGACAAGCCGGAGAACTATCACACGGTGACGTTCGAGCTGGCCGAGCGCGAGAGGGAGACCGTCCTCACGCTCAAGCAAGACAACAATGCGACACAGGAAGAGGCCGACACGATGGCCGAGAACAACTGGGGTCCGGTCCTCGATGGCCTGAAAGCCATCGTAGAGAAGTAGTAGCGCAGGGCCGTTATCCGCGTTTCGTAGACTCTGCCGCGGAGGCCTGCCCGAGCGGCCGAAGGGACACGCCTGGAAAGCGTGTGGGGGGGCAACTCTCCCGAGGGTTCGAATCCCTCGGC
>JAXDJY010000417.1:0-4521 GCA_034667445.1 Actinomycetota bacterium
GGCGATCCACGGCTCCTCCAATCAGATCGTGCCGGTCGCGCGCGCCCGAGTGAGCCTGCGCGTGGCGCCGGGTGACGATCCCGTGGCCGCGAACCAGAAACTCGCCGAACATCTGCGAGCGCACGCCCCATGGGGCGTGCAGGTGACCATCGAGCACGGCGGCGGCTTCGAAGCGGGCCACGGGTACCTCGTGGGTACGGACAACCCGGCGTACAAGGCCGCGCACGAAGCCCTCGCGGAGGCCTACGGACGTGATGGCATCGACGCCGGCTCCGGCGGCTCTATCCCCCTGGTCCCACTCCTGGCCGAAACGTTCCCGGGCATCTCGATCCTCATGTGGGGAGCCATGGACGAACGCTCGAATATCCACTCGACGGACGAATCCGTGAGCCTGGCCGAACTCGAGACGATGGCGTTGGCGGAGGCGCTCTTCCTGCAGAACCTCGGGGCGAGCCGGTAGCCGCCCCATGGCGCCGATCGACGACCTCCTCACGCGCATGGACCTGCTCCTTGAACCCATGCGAGAGATCGGTGACGAACGCCGCCACTTCCTCGCGGTCTATCGGCGAACCACGATCGCGGTGAAACGTGAGATCGAACTCGGCGGTTTCCTCGACGCCGAGTGGACGGAGCGATGGGACATCGTCTTCGCCGATCTCTATCTCGACGCCCTGCGTACCTGGAACGATGAGGGAACGGCGCCCGGCCCGTGGCAGATCGCGTTCGAGGGCGCGAACGCAACGCCACGGGTTCCACCGATCCGCCATCTGCTGCTCGGGATGAACGCCCACATCAACTACGACCTCCCGCAGGCGCTCCTTGCCGTGATCACCGACGATGAGTTCGACGATGCGGGGCTCATCGCCCGGAGGGCCGTCGACCACACGCACATCGACTCGATCCTCGCGAGCCGCGTCCCGCAGGAGGACTCGCTGTTGAAACGAGACGAGCTTCCCGGAGACAGGACGGCGGTCGACACATTGCTCACGCCGTTCAACCGCGCGGGCACGAAACGGTTCCTGCGGGAGGCGCGCGACAAGGTGTGGAGGAACGCGAAGGCGCTGTCTGCCGCCAGACGGCAGGGGTCGGCGACCTTGGAGGCCCGTATCCACGAACTGGGTGAGCTCTCCGCCGCCCGGGTGGAGGATCTGCGCCGACCCGGCCAGGTCATCTTGCGGCTGGCGAAGGATGGGTTCGGCGTGGTGCTCGACGGAGCCTGAGTGGCCGTTCGTTCCGGCAAGCCGCTGCTAGGTTTACGGCCATGGACCGAGACCCTGAGACCCAGACCGTCACCCCCGAGATCGTCGACGCGACGACCGCGGAGGCGCCGAGCCCCGAACCCCCAAGCGAGTCGATCTCCGAACCGGCGAAACTCCTTCGCATCGCGAGCATGGTTCGGGAACTCCTGGACGAGACACGGCAGGCGTCGATGGACGAGGCCGGGCGTGCCCGTCTGGCCGACATCTACCACCGCTCGGTCGCAGAACTCGCCGATGTGCTGTCCGGCGACCTGCGGGAGGAGCTGACCGAGCTCGCGCCGCCGCTGGAGGGTGTGCCGTCGGAATCGGAGATCCGCGTGGCGCAGGCGCAGTTGGTCGGTTGGCTCGAGGGTCTGTTCCACGGCATCCAGGCGGCGATGTTCGCCCAGCAGGCCACAGCGAGAGCGCAGTTCGAGGAGCTCCGGCGACGGGGTCTGCCCGGCGCGGCATCCGACCAGGCACAGGAGCCGGGCGCTCCTCGCGGCCAGTACCTCTAGACGCCCATCCCGCTCTGCGCGCTCTGGGCCTTCGCTCCCGCAACTGAAGGATTCGTCGCGCCGCCCGCGAGTCGTTGAGCCAAGATCACAGGGATCAGCGTAATCAGCATCGCGGCCACGGCCACGACATTGACGATCGGTCGGTTCCGCGGCTGACGGATGTTGTCGAAGATGAACTTCGGCACCGTGAGGTTCGTGCCGATCAGAAAGTTCGTAACGATGATCTCGTCGAACGAGAGCGCGAACGCGAGCAATGCGCCCGCCACGAGTGCTCCGCGGACGGCTGGAAACGTCACGAGCCGGAACGTGGTCCAGCCGTCGCCTCCGAGGTCCATGGAAGCCTCAACCAGGGAACCGGGTGTGCGGCGGAGCCGGGCGAGCACGTTGTTGTAGACGACCACGATGCAGAAGGTGGCATGGCCCACCAGCGTGGCCACCAGGCCGAACGAAGCTCCGAACGCCGTGATGGTTGAGCTGAGCGCGATCGCCGTGACGATGCCAGGTAGCGCGACCGGCAGAACCAAGAGGAACGAAACAGTGTCCCGCCCGAAGAACTGGAACCGGTGAACGGCGAACGCTGCGAGTGAGCCCAACACGAGGGCGATAAGGGTGGCGGCTACACCGATCTGAACCGAGTTCCACAACGCCGTTCGGAGGTCAGGGTTGTGCCAGGCGAGCGCGAAATACTTCGTGGTGTAGCTCGTGATCGGCCATCTCTGGCCGATGCTCCTGTTGAACGCGTAAAGAACGACGATGACGAGCGGGACGAACAGGAACAAGAGAGCGACCGCAGCTCCGACTCGGATGAAGAGTTTGGCGCCCCTGGACTCCATCTAGAGCGCCTCGAACGCGCCGAGGCGCTTGGCCATGAAGAGGTACACCGCCATCACCCCGATCGGGACCAGCGCGTACGCGGCGGCGAACGGCAGGTCGTTAGCGACCCCGAACGAGTCGTAGATCGCGTTGCCGATGAACTTCGTGTTACCGACGATCTGAGGAACGATGTAGTCGCCGAGGGTCAGAGAGAACGAGAAGATCGTGCCGGCGACGATCCCCGGGATCACAAGCGGGAACACCACTCGCCGGAAGGTCATCCATCCCTTCGCCCCCAGATCGCCGGAAGCCTCGAGGTAGGAGGACGGCACCCGTTCCAGCGCTGCGTAGATGGGCAACAGGACGAACGGCAACCAGAGATAAGAGAAGGTCAGCCAGATCGCCCAGTTGGTGTTCCCGAGGTCGAGGTGGAATCCGAGCTTCTGGGTCATCGCGGTCAAGAAGCCACCGGAGGACAGGATCAGCCGCCAGGCGAAAAGGCGCACCAGATAGTTCGCCCAGAGTGGAACCACGACGGCGATGAGGACCATATTCCGACGCCGGGGGGTGGCCATCCGCGCCGCGTAGTAGGCAAGCGGGAATGCGAGCACGATGTCGGTGAGCGACACGGCCACGGCGATCCCCACGGTCCGAACGGCGATGGTTCGATAGACGGAGACGCTCCAGAGCGTGACGAAGTTCTGCGTCCCCCACTGCCGGACAAGGTCGCCCGTGAAGCTGTCTACCCGCCAGAACGCCGCGACGAGCATGAGCGCGAGCGATCCCAGGTACACCACCAGCAGCCATAGCAACGGCGCGCCGAGGAACCCGCTGAGCTTCAGTCCTCGGTGGCGGTAGAAGAACGCGGACAGACGAGTCGTCCACCCTTGCTCCTGCCCCTCTGCCACCACCGCCCCCTCTCAACGGCGAACCTCCGAGGCCCGCGCGGCGCCCCGGAGGTTCGTTCGCGCGTCTATGCGCCCGTGATCTCGGTCCACTTCTGCTGCCAGACCGAGTAGTCCTCACAGGTCTCGCCGCGACTGTCACCACAATCGGCCGTCGGCGTCTTCCACAGGTAGATCGAGTTCAGGAAGTCGGCGTTGCCACAGAACGAGTATTCGACCGTGTTCACGATCTGAGCTCCGCCCTTCCCGTAGCCCTTGGCGATCAGGTCGCAGGACTTCGTGTTGCTGCCCGCGGCGCCGTACCAGAGCCCGACCTGTGCCTGAACGTCCGGCTGGAGCGTGTAGTCCATCCACTTCAGCATGCAGTTCGGATGCGGCGCGTTCGCGGAGATCATCCACGTGTCCGCCCAGCCGGTAACACCCTCCTTCGGGATGACCGCGGCGACGGGCGCATCCGCCTTGGCGTAGGTCAGGTTCACCGGCCACGCCGTGCCCACCACCATCGAATTGTCCACGAACCCGTCGATCTCATCCGTGTAAGCAGACCAGTACTTCGTGATCAACGGCTTCTGCGCCTTCAGCAGATTCACCACGGCGTCGAGTTGCGTCGAGGTGAGTTCGTACGGGTCGGTGATCCCGAGGCTCGGGTCCTTCGTCTTGAGGTACATGGCGGCATCTGCCATGTAGATGG
Organism: Actinomycetota bacterium; assembly: GCA_034667445.1. Taxonomy (GTDB): domain Bacteria; phylum Actinomycetota; class UBA4738; order UBA4738; family HRBIN12; genus JANXVR01. Next base: position 4,166 of record JAXDJY010000417.1, read on the forward strand.
CGCCGCCATAGGCGGTGACATGACCCGCGTACGGGTTCGGCTGGCCGTTGATCGTCGGCTCGAACGTGACGTCCCAGCTGGTCGGCGCCGGCTTCACGACCTTCGTGTTGTACATCAGGAAGTTGGGGCCGTACATGTACGGCACCCCGTAGACGTTGCCGTCGACCACATAGTGCGAGTTGTTCGTTCCGTTCGTGGGGCTGAGCGGCGCGATGACGTCGGACAGCGACGGGAACATCGACGGATCGATGGCGCCGACATCGCCACCAGCGATCAGCCTGTTGGAGGCGTCACCCGAGGCAGACACGCCGTCGTACTGGGAGCCACCGCCCTGGCGCATGAGGGTCACCATCTCG
>JAXDJY010000418.1:0-2629 GCA_034667445.1 Actinomycetota bacterium
CGCAAACGTGTGCGTGACAAGGTTGACTCCTTCTGGTTTGGTCGTTCGGGGCCGCCCTCGCGGCACTTCGACAGCCCACCTGCCGAAGCCGTGACTCCCCTCCCTCCTCGTGGCGGGGCGGTCTGGCGCTGGATTCGCGCAGCCGATGGGTGCGGATCACTATGTGGACACAACAGCCCTATATGCGCGGAAGAACTTGGTTCAGGAGGAGACGGGAACCGGCTTCGCTTGACGCGAGGCCCGAAGGAACCCGACGAACATGATCGCGATGCCCGCCGCGAGCGAGATGGAGAACAACGCGAGCTTGCCCGTAGCCGCGAACGCAGAGCCGAACCCGGCGATCACGGTCGCACCGAGCGCGATCCACAGGGTGCCCGTGAACCGATCCTTGAGTTCGGGCCTGCCCCGCATCTTCCAGGCAGACCACAGCGTGCCGATCACCAGGATGAAGTACGACGGGTAGGAGACGAGTTGAGGGAGGCGGTGCGCGGCTGAGCCTCCACCGAAAACGTCCTTGCCGCTCGGGAGGTCACGAAGGAGCGCGACCCCGTCGAAGGAGGCGCCCCGGACGGTCGCCACCGAGTAGGCGACGATGACGACGAGGACCAGGTCCACCGCCAGGTTGAACGTCTTGTTCCGAACCAAGAGTTGCAGTTCACCGGCCGCGAGGAACGGCACGTTGAGAACGGCCCCCAGGGTCCAGAAAACGGCGTACACACCGTGGGACCAGTGGCCCTGCGCGCCAAGGGCCACCGCGATCGAGGCGACCGCGTACATGACCAGAGAGATGGCCCAGAGCAGCTGATATGAGCGCTTACGCCGGGCGAACTGGCGGACCAACAGCCCCGCGAACACGGCGGCGATGGCCGCGGCGATCGCTGGGAAGACCCACATACGCATGAGGATAGCGGGGCCGCGTGCGTTACCATCCCTGTATGCCTTCCCCGGCGCCTACGATCATCTTTTCCTCGGCCGCGTTCTTCGGCCGTCCCCTCACCGACACCGTCGAGGCGGCAGCGACTGCGGGGTTCTCGGGCATCGAGGTCCTGGTGACGAAAGATCCCGACAGTCAAGACCCGCACCGGATGCGGAAGCTCGCCGACGCCGCGGGACTCACCATCGGCGCGCTCCACGCGCCGTGCCTGCTGCTCACCCGCCGGGTGTGGTCCACCGATCCGGTTCGCAAGATCTACCGATCGATCGAGGTGGCGCAGGAAGCCGGCATCCCGCTGGTCGTCGTTCATCCACCGTTCCGCTGGCAGCGCGAACTCCAAGGGTGGATCCAGGAGCGACTCGCCGGGCTCGAAGAGCGCACCGGCGTCACCGTGGCGATCGAGAACATGTTCCCCATCGGAAGGACCGAGGAACGACGCGGGCTGACGGTCCATGCCACCACCGACATCCACGAACTCGACGGACTGGAACATCTGGTCTTGGACACCAGCCACGCGGCCGTGTCCCGTCACGACCTCGTGGCACTGCGAGGGCTGTTCGGCGAACGCCTCCGGCACGTCCACCTCTCGGACAACGCCGGGCGCGGATGGGACTCCCACCTTCCCCCCGGTCAAGGGGTGCTGCCGATCGATGATTTCCTCCGAGACCTCTCCACGTCCGGATACGAAGGCGCGGTGACCCTGGAGGTCGACCTGCGGCGCTACCTGTCCGATCCGGCCGTGCTGCGATCCTTGATGACCGACATGCGCGAACACTGCGAATCGGTGCTGCGGGCCGATGCTCCGGTTACCGTGGGTCCCACGGCCTGATCGCAAGACGCTCGCTCTGCGGAAGCTCGTCCCAGCCTTCAACATCGGCGTAGAGTTCGATCTCTATGCCGTCGGGATCTTTGAGGTAGAGGCTATGGCTGACGGCGTGATCGGCTGTGCCGGTCATCTCGACACCGGCGGAGGCCAGTGCCCGGAACGCGGCGCGAACGTGCTCGTCGGAGGGGAGCCGGATGGCGATGTGATACAGCCCCACGCCGAACGATGGCTGCGCCGGGGCATCGCGGCCAACCTGCTGCAGCGCGAGGTCGTGATGGTTGGCGCCCGTCGCCGTGAAGAACGCCATGGCGCCGGGTATCTCCCCCACCTTCTTGAACCCGAGGAGTTCGTAGAACGGGACGGAGACCGCAAGATCGCGGACCCGGAGGACCACGTGACCGATCTCTTGCGGACTGATGGGATGCTCCCCGCCGGAGATGGGATCGGTCTGTTCCTTCGCCGTGTCGCTCATCTGTTCCCCCTTGCTAGCCTTTGACGATGCGCCGCCCAACGTTGATCGCCATCATCGTCCTGTTCGCGGCGCTCCTGCTCGCCGGCGTGGCACAGATCGTGATCGCGAACCGCTCGCATCCGACGTTCAACGGTCCCGCGATTCCGGGGCAACTGCCCTCACCGGTAACGCCGAGCCCTTCGGGCTGATTCCACTTGTGGCGTATGGCAGTCCGAACGGCAGCGGCCGGCGCTCTGAGCGCGGTGGGTCGGACCTGCTGGCGTATGCCGGAAAGGCCTACTTGCCCAGCTTCATCCGCTGGTGGCGGGTGCGCTTCAGAAGCTTCTTGTGCTTCTTCTTGCGCATCTTCTTGCGGCGCTTCTTGATCAGCGACGGCAAGCCTTCAGCCTTTCACTCG
>JAXDJY010000419.1:0-10835 GCA_034667445.1 Actinomycetota bacterium
AACAGCGACAAGAGCGCTTCTCCGGACACGGAGCCCCGGTCGGGAATCGCCGACCGGGGCTCTCGCGAAGAGGGTGACCGAGGGGATTTGAACCCCCAACCCCCTGGACCACAACCAGGTGCTCTAACCTAATTGAGCTACGGCCACCACGGGCGTGCTGCGCATGCAACGATACCAACGCCACGCCTGACCAGGATCCAGGGAGGGCATCGAGATCGAGCGGCCCGGACCGCTGACTAGGTGGTATGGACTAGCCAGAAGGACCGGAGCTGGGCTATCATCCTCGGAAGTTGAACCGTCGTTCAATACAAACCCCGCCCGAGGCGGACGACGGTTCTCGGATGGAGGAGCGCACCATGGCAAGCAGGACCGACTTCGACTTGGACCTGATCGACAAGCTCATCGGAGATGAGGAAGCGGCGCTCGAACCCAAGCACCGAGCATCGATCGAATACCGGAAGGTCTCCGAACGCAGCGTCGCCGGTGGCGTGGCCTCCAGCTGGCAAGACTCGCCTCCGCACACCGTCTTCATCGATCATGGTCTGCGGAACCGGCTCTTCGACATCGACGGGAACGAGTACATCGACTTCCACCTCGGCTACGGCGCCATGGTGATGGGTCACGCGCACCCCAAGATCACCGAGGCCATCCAGAAGCAGGCTGCACTCGGCACCCATTTCGCGCAGCCGACCAAGGACCTGGACGCGGTGGGCGAGAACCTGGTCGAGCGGTACCACCTTCCGCTCTGGCGGTTCTGCAACTCCGGGACCGAGGCGACGCTCGAAGCTACCCGGCTCATGCGAGCCACAACCGGCCGCGACATCATCTTCAAGATCGAAGGGAGCTACCACGGCCACCACGACTCGCTGATGTTCTCGGTGGGACCCGACCCCGAGGACATCGGTCCGCGCGAGCACCCGGTCACTGTTCCGCAGGCGATGGGCATCCCACAAGCGTTCGCCGATCTGGTCCGGGTCGTCCCGTTCAACGATCTCGCCGAAGTTGAGCGTGCGCTCGCAGAGCACGAAGGGAACGTCGCCGGCATGATCGTCGAACCCGCCATGATGAACTGCGGCGTCATCCTGCCGGAGCCGGGCTATCTGCAGGGACTCAAGGATCTGCTGCACAAGCACGGCGCCTACCTTGCCTTTGACGAGGTCAAGACCGGCGCCACGCTCGCCTACGGCGGCGCGTCCGAGGTATTCGGGGTGACACCCGACATCATCTGCCTGGCGAAGGCGATCGGCGGGGGACTACCATGCGGAGCCATCGGGGCCACGCAGGAGCTCTATCAACTGGTCATCGACGGGGCCTACGACATGGCGGGCACCTTCAACGGCAACCCACTCACCATGGCGGCGTCCCGCGTGACGCTCACCGAAGTCATGACGCGCGACGTCTACCCGGGTCTGAACGCCGTGTATGCCTACATGGAGGAGAACCTCCGGAAGGTGATCGAACAGACGGGTCTACCCGCATACGTCACCGGCTACGGCGCGAAGGGTTCAGTGATCTATTCGAATAAGCCGGTCCGCGAGTACCGCGACGCGGTCGGGATCGATGAGCGGATCACCTACCTCGCGTGGCTCTTCCAGCAGAACCGGGGAGTCTTCAAGTCGCCGTGGACCAAGCAGGAGACATGGACGCTATCTATCTGGCACACGGAAGATGACGCCCAGCGGTACGTCGCCAACTTCGAGGAGTTCGCCACAGCGATCTCGGGATGACACACTCGCGGGATGGAGATCTCCCGAGCTGATCTAGCGCTGCCCGACGGTCGAGGGATCGAGTTCGTGGTCACCGATGTCGAGGCGCAGGACCTGGTGATCTTTCACCACGGAACGCCGGGGAGTGGCGACATCTTCGGGCCGACCGCCGAAACGGCGGCCGAGCACGGCTTCCGGTTGGCCTCGTATTCGCGGCCCGGCTACGGCGGGTCCTCACGCCAGCCCGGGCGGAGCGTCGCCGATTGTGCGGCCGATACCGCGGCGCTCGCCGATCACCTGGGGGCCGATCACTTCTACACGGTGGGCGCGTCCGGCGGCGGCCCCCATGCGCTGGCCTGCGCCGCGCTGCTGCCCGGGCGCGTGCTCTCGTGCGCCACCATCGCTGGTGTCGGTCCCTACGGCGCCCCAGACCTGGATTTCCTGGAGGGCATGGCCCCCGAGAATCACGAAGAGTTCGACGCCGCGGTCACGGGTGAGGCGGCGCTGCAGGCCCACCTCGAAGCGGCCGTCGAAGCCCTCTCTGCGGTCACCGGCCCCGACCTCGCTAGCGCCCTCGGGGAGCTGGTCTCGGATGTGGACATCGCCGTCCTCACTGGCGACTACGCCGAGTTCCTGGTCGAGTCTTTCCACCGTGCCAATGCCAAAGGCATCTGGGGGTGGTTCGACGACGACATGGCATTCACCAGGGAGTGGGGATTCGACCTGTCGGCCATCGCGGTTCCCGTCACGGTGTGGCAGGGGGCGAAGGACATGATGGTTCCCTTCCACCACGGCCAATGGCTCGCCGCCCATGTCGGCGGCGCATCGGCCGAACTCCGACCCGAGCACGGGCATCTGTCACTCGCGATCGCCCACCTCGGGGCCATCCTCGACGGTCTTCGCGCGGACCGATAAGGTCGGGGTATGAGCCTCCAAGCGCACGCAGAGATCGACCTGGACTGGGTTGACCAGCTCATCACCGAACAAGAGGCCGCACTGGCGCCGAAGCATCGGCGTTCGATCTCCTACCAACAGGAGGCGGCCCGACGCCTGCCGGGCGGTGTGTCGAGTTCGTGGCAGACGGCTCCACCCCACCCGCTCTACGTCGACCGCGGGCTCGGCTCCAAGGTGTGGGACATCGACGGGAACGAGTACGTCGACCTGCATAACGGCTACGGCGTCATGGTGACCGGCCACGCGCATCCGAAGATCGTCGAGGCCGTGCAGAAGCGGATCACGCTCGGATCGCATTTCGCGCAGCCGACGGAGGACGCGCTCATCGTGGCCGACAACCTCGCCGAGCGGACCGGTTTGGAGTACTGGCGCTTCGGGAACTCCGGCACAGAGTCCACCCTTGACGCCGTCCGGCTCATGCGCGCTGCCACCGGCCGCGACCTGTTGATCAAGGTCGAAGGGATCTACCACGGCCATCACGACGCGTTGATGGTCAGCGTGTACCCCTACCCGGAACAGATGGGACCCGACGACCGGCCGAACTCGGTCGCCCAGACCCCCGGGTTGCCGCAGTCCTATGTCGAACTCACGCGGGTGGTGCAATACAACGACGTCGAGGCGGTCAAGCGGGTGTTCGAAGAGTTCCCCGGGCAGATCGCGGGGATGATCGTCGAGGCGGGCGTGACCAACCTCGGCCTGATGCTGCCCGACCCCGGATACCTCCAAGGGATCAAGGATGTCTGTCACGCCCACGGTGCCTACCTTGCCTTCGACGAGGTGAAGACCGGCTGCACCCTCGCGTGGGGCGGGGCTATCGAGGCGTTCGGCGTCATCCCCGACATCGCGTGCTATGCGAAGGCCATCGGCGGCGGGCTCCCGTGCGGCGCTATCGGCGGCGTGGAGGACCTCATGGGGCTCGTCGTCCGCGGCAACGTCGAACAGGTCGGGACCTTCAATGGGAACCCGCTGACCATGGCGGCCAGCCGCGCCGCGCTCACCGAGGTCCTCACGAAGGACGCGTACACGCGCTTGGACGAGATCCACGCGATCATGCGGAACGGATGCCAGGCGGTGATCGACCAGTACCGGCTCCCCGCCATCATCACGACGCTGGGGGCGAAGGGTGGGATCAACTACAGCGCAACGCCGCTCCGCGCCTATCGCGACGGCCTCGACATCGACGAACGCATCAGCTACGCCGCGTGGCTCTGGCAGCTGAACAACGGGGTCTTCAAGTCCCCGTGGGCGAAGTTCGAGAGCTGGACCATCTCGGTAGCGCACACGGACCTGGACGCCCAGCGATACGTCGACAACTTCGCATCCTTCGCCGCCGCGCTGACCCGCTCCTGAGCGCGTGACGAGGGTCCTCGAGCTGAGTTCGCTGGACGCCCGGCGTCTGGCGGTCAAGGGGCAACGGCTATCCGGCCCCCGTCCCACGAGCATCCTCGAGACGGTCGAGGATCTCGGCCGGGTCCAGATGGATCCGGTTCGCCCGGTCGCACGAGCGGAACAGCTGGTGCTGTGGAGCAGGTTGGGCTCCCGGTTCCGGGTGGCGGAGTTGGAGCACCTGTTGTGGGAAGAGCGATCGCTGTTCGAGTACTGGGCGTTCATCGTGCCGACGTCGTCTTACGGCGTCCATCGGGAGACGATGCGCCGGTATCCCAACGGGCCCGGGCACACCCTCGCGCGGCGTGTCTATACGAACAGTTGGCTGAAGGAGAATGCCCCTGTCCGACGGCAGGTGCTGCGACGACTGCGGGCGGAGGGACCACTGCGAACACGGGACTTCACGGCGACCGCGTCGCCGGAGTGGCGGACCGGCGGCTGGAACGACGAGAAGAGCATCTCGATCATGCTGGAAACCCTGTGGGCCAAGGGCGAGGTGATGGTGGTCGGACGCGAGCACCAGGAACGCGTGTGGGACCTCGCCGAACGCCGGCTCCCGACGGAGGAACCGCGGCTGCCCGCAGGTGAGGTCGCGAAGCGGCTCCTCGATACGCAGCTGCGGGCACTTGGGGTCGCCCCGATCACGCGGTTCGGCAAGGCGTTCGACGGACGGCCACCCGGGTGGGAGCGGGCGCTCGCGTCGCTCGTTCGAGACGGCCGCGTGCTCCCCGCACGGGTCGAAGGTCGATCGGGACAGTGGTATGCGCATGCCGAGGGGCTAGACCGCCCGTGGCGACCGCGAACCGTCCTGCTGAGCCCGTTCGACCAGTTGGTGCACGATCGCGAGCGTGCGCTCGGATTGTTCGGGTTCTTCTATCGCCTGGAGATGTACGTGCCGCCGGCCAAGCGCCAGTACGGGTATTACGTCTTGCCGATCCTGCACGGCGACCGGTTCATCGGGCGTCTCGACCCGCTCTACGACCGCAAGACCGGGGTCTTTGCGGTGAAGGGCGTGTGGGCGGAGACGGAAGCGCCCGCAACGGCCGGTCCGGCCGTCGCCGCCCAGATCCGCGAACTCGCCCGCTGGGTTGGCGCGGACACCATCCGGCTCACCGGTCCGTTGCCGCGTCAATGGCGCGTGGCGCTCCGAGAGGTGGGTACGTGACATCCACGGCCACCTCCGTCACCCTGTGCCGGTGAGCGAGCAGACGGAGCGCGACCGCCGAAGATCCGCCCGGCGTCAGGCCGACACCGCCGGGCTCCCTCCGTGGACCGCGCATCTGATGCGCATGGTCTCGTTCCGGCTCGTCCTGGTCCTCATCGTCGCGGCGATCGGGACCGTGGCAGCGCTCGGCCTCATCGGGAAACTCACCGGGTTCCTTTCGATCATCGTCACCGCGTTGTTCCTCTCGTTCGCCATCGAACCCGGGGTCAACTGGTTCGCGGCTCGAGGATGGCGGCGGGGGAGCGCGACCGGTCTCATCTTCCTCATCGTGTTCCTCGCCATCATCGGCCTCATGGCGCTGGTGATCCCTGCGATCGTGACCGGATTCCGGCAGCTCATCACCTCGGCGCCGCACCTGGTGGATACCTTCGTGAAGTTCGCCAATAAGCTCGGTCTCCACCTCACTGCGGACAAGATCACCGAGCAGGTCCAGGCGAATTCCAAGACCCTGGCGAGTTCGGCCGCAGGACTCGCGAGCAACATCTTCGGCATCACCGCGCTCTTCCTGGGAGGGCTCTTCCACTGGGCGACCGTCGCGCTGTTCACCTTCTACATCGTGGCGGAGGGGCCGCACCTGCGCCGCGTGATCTGCGGGAAGCTGCCGCCGCAGCGCCAGGAGGAGGTTCTCTTCATCTGGGAGCAGGCGATCGAGAAGACCGGTGGCTACTTCTACTCCCGCTTGCTGCTTGCGGTGATCAATGGGAGTGGGATGTATCTGACCCTCCGGCTGCTCAACGTTCCCTTCGCCGCGCCGCTCGCCATCTTCGAAGGTGTGGTCGCGGAGTTCATCCCGATCGTGGGCACCTACATCGCCGGCGTCGCGCCGCTCCTGGTGGCGCTCCTGACCTCGGTCGGCGCCGGGATCGGCACGATCGCCTACATCCTCATCTATCAACAGCTCGAGAACTACATCCTGAGCCCGCGCCTCACGGCCAAGACGATGAACCTGCACCCTGCCGTCGCGTTCGCGGCGGCGCTGATCGGAGCTGCGCTCGGCGGGATCCTGGCGGCGTTCCTCGCCCTTCCCGCGGCCGGTGTCATCCAGGCCGCGGTTCAGGAGTACGGAGGCCGGCGCTACGCCGTGGTCGAGAGTGAACTCACCAGTGACGTGGCGGTCAAGGACGATACGGATGAGCAAGGGCTGGCGGAGCGCTTGCGCGACCGCCTCCCGTGGAACGCCGACGACGACGACTCGTGAATCATGGTCGGTAGAATCGCGCCATGACCAACCCGCTGGTGGGCGTGATCATGGGATCCCGTTCGGACTGGGACACCATGCAACACACCGTCGCCACGCTGGACGAACTGGGCATCCCACACGAGACCCAGGTGGTAAGCGCTCATCGAACGCCCGATCTCCTCTACCGGTTCGCGGGCTCGGCGGCCGAACGGGGCCTGAAGGTCCTCATCGCCGGGGCGGGGGGTGCCGCGCATCTGCCCGGGATGGCCGCGTCGAAAACGCATCTGCCCGTCCTGGGTGTACCGGTGGAGACGAAGAGCTTGAAGGGCATGGACTCGCTGCTGTCTATCGTGCAGATGCCGGCCGGCGTTCCGGTGGGCACGCTCGCGATCGGCCGTGCCGGGGCAGTCAATGCCGCGCTCCTTGCCGCGTCCATCCTCGCGCTGTCCGATCCCGAGCTGCGGGCGCGGCTCGAAGCGTATCGAGCCGCGCAGACCCAACGCGTGCTGGACGACCCCGATCCCGCGTCGGTGTGACCGCGGCGTGATCCGGGTCGGCGTGATCGGCGGAGGTCAGCTAGGGCGCATGCTCGCCCTCGCGGGATTTCCCCTGGACATCCGCATAACCACGTTGGATCCGGGTGCGGATACACCGTCATCCCAGGTAGCTCCGTCCATCATCGGAGCCTATGACGACACCGCGGCCCTGGAGCGACTCGCCGGCTCGAGCGACGTGCTGACGTTCGAGTTCGAGAACGTGCCCGTCGATGCAGCGCTCGTGGCGGGGCAGCACCTTTCGCTCTTCCCGCCCCCCGCTGCACTCGCGGCCTCCCAGGATCGCGCTGCCGAGAAGGCGCTCTTCGAACGGATCGGATTGCCGGTACCCGCGTACGTCGCGGTGTCGACCTCAGATGAACTCGCGGCGGCGGTGGCGGCGATCGGTACGCCGGCCGTCCTCAAGACACGGCGCCTCGGCTACGACGGGAAGGGGCAGGCGGTGATCCGTGATGCCGATCTCGCCCCGGCGGCTTGGCGAGAGGTGGGGGAACAGCCGAGCATCCTCGAAACCCTGGTTCCATTCGAGTCCGAGGTGTCGATCGTGGGCGCTCGTGGCCGGGATGGCCACACGGCCTTCTACCCGCTGGCGGTCAATCAGCACCGCGACGGCATCCTCCGCGTCTCCCGCCCCCTCCTTGATGCGCCCGAGTTGCAGGTGCGGGCGGAGTCACACGCGCAGGCGCTCATGGACGAACTCGGATACGTCGGGGTCCTTGCGATCGAGTTCTTCAAGGTGGGTGAAGACCTGCTGGGCAACGAGTTTGCGCCGCGCGTCCACAACAGCGGTCACTGGACGATCGAGGGAGCCGAAACCAGCCAGTTCGAGCAGCACCTGCGGGCCGTCGCCGGCCTTCCGCTCGGGCCGACCGGCCCGGTCGGTTTCTGCGCCATGGCGAACCTGATCGGGACTACCCCAGAGCCCGCAGCCGTTACCGCCATCCCCGGCGCGCACCTGCACCTGTACGGCAAGGCCCCTCGTCCCGGGCGGAAACTCGGGCACGTCACCGTCACCGCCGAAGATCCGGAGATCCTTGCCAGAAGGTGGCTACAGGTGACTACCGTCCTTGACGATGAGGGATAGGACATGGCCTACCTCACCTGCCCCGACTGCCGGATGCCCACCCAGGTCAGCGACGACTCGATCCAGTACATGTGCTTCGGCTGCTTCGCCCAGATCATCTTCGAGACCTGCACGGAGTGTGGATTCGACCAGGCCATCCCCGCGCGGTGGCAGAACGCATTCAGCTGTGGGAAGTGCGGCGAGAAGGTCATGATCCCGCGTGTCCGGCTGTATTCCTCGTCCACGAAGGCGCAGGTTGTCTCGGGTTACGGCTACACGTACCCACGTTTCTAGCGCCAACGTCCGGACGCGGCCACCCCCGTTCGGCCTATGCTCACGCCGTCTGGACGCGCAAGGGGAACGCCGATGAGGGGGGCACACGGTGGCTGAGAACGTCACGATCGGTTCGGAGTCGTATCTGAAACGCAGTCCGCTCGGGGTACTTGGGTTGTCGATCATCACGCTGGGGATCTATTTCTTTGTCTGGTACTACAAGATCAACGACGAGCTCAAGCGGTTCGAGCATGACGACACGATGAGCCCCACCCGATCGCTGATGGCGATGATCTTCGGCTGGCTCATCATCGTTCCGCCGTTCATCGCCATGTACAACACCGCTAAGCACGTCCGGTCGGCCGAGGGACGTGCAGGCATCCAACAGCAGCTCGAACCCGCGCTGGTCATCGTGATCATGTTCGTCTTCTCGTTCGGCAATGCCCTCTATATCCAGGAGCATCTCAACCGGATCTGGGATCGAGCGAACGGGACGGCGGCGTCTCAGCCCCCCGCGCCACTTCCTCCGGTGCCGAACGCCCCCGCGGGGTAGGTCCTTCAGCGCGCCGGGCAGGATTCGAACCTGCGACCTAGGGATTAGAAGTCCCCCGCTCTATCCGGACTGAGCTACCGGCGCCGGGTCCGATGCTACCCGCTGTTCCTCGCCCGAAATCGACCTATGGCCATCGTTGGTATCGGTCGGCACGCGGTGGAGAGCGGGTGACGGGAATCGAACCCGCATAGCCAGCTTGGAAGGCTGGAACTCTGCCATTGAGCTACACCCGCACGACGTTCCAGCGGACAGCCTAGCAAGCGCCTCGACGGCCCGTAGACTGCGCCGATATGGAGATCGCCTTCCGGCTCGTAGACGTGTTCACCGAGGTGCCGTTCGCGGGCAATCAGCTCTGCGTGGTCCCCGAGCATCCCGACGACCTGGACGGTGCCACGATGCAGATCCTGGCCCGTGAGATCGGATTCAGCGAGACCACGTTCGTCTCATCGGCCGAGCCCGCCGGCTACCGGATGCGCATCTTCACCCCCGACGCTGAACTTCCGTTCGCCGGACACCCGACGCTCGGGACCGCGTTCGTCCTTGCGAGCGAGGGCCGTACAGGCACGTCGGTCGTGCAGACGACTAGCGCGGGGGAGGTACCCGTGGAGATCGACCTCGGCGCGAAGACAGCGCTGATGCACCAGTTGCCGCCGGTGTTCGGAGATGCGTTCACCGATTCGGAGCTCGCCGCGACAGCAGCGGGGCTTGGTCGCGACGATCTCGATGGGGGCTTGCCGATCCAGCCGGTCGGGACTGGGCTTCGGAGCCTGATGGTGCCGGTGAAGGACGAGGCAACGCTTCGGCGCGCGGAGCGAGATGGACGCGCCTGCGCACGGCTCGCTGAAGCCGCCGGCGCCGACACGCTCTATTTCTTCGCCGTTCGCCGCGACGGCGATGTCATGGCACGGATGTTCGACCCAGGCATCGGCATCGGAGAAGACCCCGCGACAGGCTCGGCGGCCGGACCGCTCGGAGCCTACCTCGCCGCGAACGGGCTGGCGGGCGCGGCCGACGGCGTCCGTGTCACGATCGCCCAGGGCGAGATCGTGAACAGACCAAGCTTCCTCCACGTCGATGTAGCGCGCGAAAGGGACGGATGGTCGGTGAAGGTCGGCGGGGGAGTGCAGATTGTGGGTCAGGGAACCTTCCGGCTCTAACCGAAGCCCGCCGGGGCCGGAACCGAAAGACATCCGGCGGTGGGCTGCGCAGTCCTCGAGCCTTTGCTCGACTTCACCTCGAGTACCAAGATCAGGCCCTGGCCCGGCTGGATCTGCTGCGAGGACGAGTACGTGTTCGAGGGCTGGTAGCCGCCGGTCCCCTCGACGTTCGGCAATCCGCTCGAGTGGAAGAGCGCAGACGTACCCGCCGCCGGCGAAACCGCGCACTGGACGTATCCCGGCGCGTTCCCGGTGTTGTGCACCTGTACGGCATAGCACGCGTCTGCCTCGGAGTAGCGTGGGCAGGCGGCGGTGGTAGGCGCGTCCACCTGGAATAGCGACAACCGCTGGGGTGAATGGATCACGAGCCCAGCGAGCACGAAGAAAGACGCGATCGCGATGACCAGGGCCGCCGCGGCGAAGTAGTAGGAGGAGCTGGCCCGCTCGGCTGTCATGGGGCCGAAGCGTATCGGGAGGATGGTTGGGCCTACAACGGCCGTTGGGCCCTAGACTCATGGCCAACGGGGCGTAGCGCAGCCTGGTAGCGCGCCTGCTTTGGGAGCAGGAGGTCGGGGGTTCGAGTCCCCCCGCCCCGACGAACCATCATTCCGCATCACGAAGCCGGCTGACCACCGCCGGCTGCGCGCGCCCTGTCGAGCCGTGCGTCGGTGCGTTCGGCTTCCCGCTCGTCGGTTCGCATCCAGTCGATGAGGACGGCAGCCATCGCAGGGACGATGAACAGCATCCCGGCCGACCACATCAGTGCGCCCGCAAGCTGCTGATC
>JAXDJY010000420.1:0-4025 GCA_034667445.1 Actinomycetota bacterium
CGCCAGCGTTTCGATCAGGCGAAGATCCTCGGACGCACGCACACCGTGGCCGATCCGATCGGGCAGGTAGTTGGCGAGCGTGTCCCACACGTTCTCTGGACCTGCCCATTCGCCGGCGTGGGGAACGCTGCGGAGCCCTGCATCCTTCGCGCGCCGGAACAAGGGGGCGAACGGTTCGATCCCGGTGCGCTCGCTTCCGGCACAGCCGAGCGCGACGACCCCGTTCCCGGCGTACTTCAGCGCCACCTCGAGCGTGTGCTCGGCGGCGTCCATGCCCACATCGCGAACGATGTCGGGTGCGAGCTGCACATGGACGCCCGTCTCTGATCGGCCCCGGGTGAGCCCGTCCATCAGTGCTTCGATCGGTTCGAACCAGCCATGACGTCCGGCGTGGTTGGACGGTGAGAACACAGCCTCCGCGTACCGAACCCCGGTCGCTGCCAGGTCGTGACACACCTCGACGCCTAGGCGGCGGAAGTCCTCGAGGTCTGTCATCACGGCGCAGAGAGCCATGTAGTTGTCGATGAAGTCCAAGAAGTCCCGGAAGCGCCAACCGTCGGGTGTGAGGCCGAGCGGCAGCGGGAACCCGCGGGCTTCAGCCAGTTCGCGGACCGTGGCCACGCGCATTGCCCCCTCGAGGTGGATGTGCAGCTCCGCCTTCGGGAGCGAGGTCAGGTCCCGCATCTATGGATGGTAGCCGCCGATACCGACAGAGAAGTTCTGGCGCCGCTGTTAGGGCATCCGGGCGAAAGGCGCCCTATACGGTGGATGGATGGGGCCCAGACGTTGACCGGCGCGCGTGATCGGGTCGAACTCGCCTATCGCGCGCAGGGCGACAAGCTCTGGCGGGCCCTCGTGCTCTTCTCGGGCGACCGCGAGATAGCGAGTGACTCGGTCGCGGAAGCGTTCGCGCAGGCCCTTCGGCGAGGAGAGGAGATCCGAGACGTGGAGGCATGGGTGTGGCGGACCGGCTTCGCGGTCGCACGTGGGGAGTTGAAGCGTCGGGGTGCGCTCAGTCCGGACGTTCCTGATCTGCCGGCAGACGCGGAACCCGACACCGTCGACCTCGTGCGGGCTTTGGCGACGCTCTCGCCGAAGCAGCGCGGTGCCGCCGTCCTGCACCACTACGCCGGCTACTCGAACAAAGAGACGGCCGACATCCTCGGGACCACCGCAGCGGCGGTGGGCGTCCACCTGGAGCGCGCGCGGGCACGCCTCAAGGAACGCTTGGAGGATCGCGATGACGACTGACCTCGACCCCCGCTTCCGCCGCGCCGACGATCTGCCCGCTCCCGACCTGTGGACGGAGATCGAACGCCGGGCGGAGGATCCGGCGCACGATCCGGCGCGCGACGGACGTCGGTGGCTGACCATCGCCGTCGCAGCGGCGATCGCCCTCGGGGCGTTCGGTGGGTTGTGGCGCGCGTTCAACGGGAACGGTCGGCCGGCGGCCGGCCTCCACGCGAATGGCCCCATCGCGTTCGCGAAGACGGTGGGTATCGGCCCCGACGGACTCGCGATCACGCAACTGTTGGCGCGTGACGCCGGTACTGGACGGACGGCGCAAGTCCCGAGTGGATCCGGTGCTATCGAAGACCTCGCGTGGTCACCGGATGGCACGAAGGTCGCCTACCGGGAACTGATAACGGCGGTAACGCACGGCCCAGGCTCGAGTGGGACCGCCGTGAGCGCGCATCTGGTTGTCGCAGCGACCGACGGCTCGTTGACCCGAACCATCGCCCAGTGTTCCTCCTCGAGATGCGTCCCGCTGGAGCTCGCGTGGTCACCCGACGGAAGCAGGCTCGCGTGGACGGCGAGTGCCGAGGGTCGTGCCCTCCGAGTGCTAGACGTCATGACCGGTGCCGTCACTACCGTGTGCAACGGATCCTGTGGGCGCTTCCTTGGTGGACTGGCCTGGTCGCCAAACGGTTCAACCCTCGCGTTCTCCAACGGCGAAGTGCCGGTGGGAGACGGTGGTCCTCGCGCATATCCGAGTGCGGTATGGATCGCATCGGTGGATGAGGGTCGGGTCTACCGGCTGACGCGAGGTGCGGCGTGTGAAGGGGGCGTGGGGTGCACGGCAGATCGGTTCCCGGCGTGGTCACCAGACGGCCGTTCGCTCGTCTTCATCCGCACGAACCTCGACACCATCGACCAGAAGGTAACGCTCATGGAGATGCACGCCGACGGTACCGACGTGCATGCGCTCCTTCAATGCCGGTTCGGCTCCTGCATCGGCCCTGTGGCGTGGGCACCGGACGGTTCATCTCTTGCCGGTGTGGCGGGCGGGTCCAGGTGGGATCCGAAGACGGGTACGATCGTCTTGATCGACGCGACGACTGGCGCCGTCCTCCACCGTCTCGAGCCCGCGCGGAACAGCGGCTGTGCCGAACCGAGCGATCTGTCTTGGGCACCCGACGGGAGTGCACTCCTCGTGGCGTCGCATCCGTGGCTCGTCACGAACCTCTGCGTCGTACCGGCCGACGGCGCCGCTCCAACGATCGTGGCACACGGCGTAGCAGCGGATGGGTCGGAGGCCGCAGCGTGGCTCCCAGCGGGGTCCATCGACCTTGAGACCGGCCCGACGCCTGGAGCCGTCGCGCCCACTGGTGCATCGGTGTCGAGCCTCCCGCTCCCGCCGGGGGAGATCGTCTTCGGCGTACAGCACATCCCGGGCGGGCAACCCGCAGGGGGGACCTATCGCGTGGGGAGCGACGGGAGTGGGTTCGTCCGATACAAGCACGGATGCGCATCGACGTTCTCGCCCGATGGCACCTTCACGGCATGCGTGCCGACCAACGTGCCCCCTCACGCCGTCCTCGTATGGCGAGGGCATACGCAGGTGACGATTCTCACCGCACCGAGGGGCGTCTCTGTGGGGGAGCCGACGTGGTCTCCGACAGACTTGTCCATCGTGTACACGGCGTCGAGCAGCCAGGAACGAGGCTTCGCGACGGATCTGCGGATCTTCTATCCGGAGTCGAACGGGGATCAGCTCCTGGCTCGGGACGGATCCGACCCCGCGTGGTCCCCGGATGGGACGAAGATCGCAGCGACGCCTCCGAACAAAGGCTTTACCGACGGCCGTTCGGAGATCGATGTGATCACCGTGCCGGATGGTGTGAAGAGACCGATCATCCAACTCCCCGGCGTCGTGTCCGATCTTGCCTGGTCTCCGGACGGTCAATGGATCGCCTTCCGCTGGGATACCGTGACGAGCACCGGGATCTGGCTCGTCCACCCCGATGGGACCCAGTTACGGATGGTGCCCACGGCAACCGATGCTCGCGCCGGCCAGATCGCTTGGTCACCGGATTCGCAGTACCTGGTGTTCGGCGCGGGCGACTCGCATCTTCACCGAGGACTCTTCGCGGCACGGATCAGCGACGGGGCGACGACGATGCTCGTCCGCGCGCAGCCCGGGGTTGGTGATGTCACATGGGTGCCCGGTAGCGGGTGAGCGCGATGATAGCCTCGCCGCGATGGCTGCCGATCGCCCGAACGTCGTGCTCGTGGTGCTCGACACCGCGCGCGCAGACTCGGTCGGAAAGGGTCACGACACCGCGTTCGCGCAGCTGGCGAGAAGGGGTCGGAACTACTCGCACGCGGTGGCGCCCGCGCCGTGGACGCTGCCGTCACACGCGTCGCTGTTCTCCGGGCTCATCCCCACACAGCACGGCATAACGGGCGCAGCGGTCCTCACCGAGGCCGGCGCGCGGTCGCCACGGGCGCGCATCGAGGCGCTCGCCGGCCGATGGCTGCCGATGGATCTTCGGCGACTGGGGTACACCACCTTCGCCGCCAGCGCGAACCCATGGGTCGGCGAAGCCGTGGGCCTCACGCAGGGATTCGACACGGTCTTCGAGGCGTGGCGGCACGCACCGCTCCCGAAACTCTCCGATCCGTTGGCCGGTTCCGCAAGGAGGGGCCTAGCGCGGCGCTGGCACGCGGCCGAGGTCTATGCGCGGCGAACGATGGGTCTCGGCGACGGCGGTGCGACGAAGTCGCTCGAGGCGTTCGACCGG
>JAXDJY010000421.1:0-3251 GCA_034667445.1 Actinomycetota bacterium
AGCTGGAGGTCCTTCTGGATGGTCGGCGGCATCAGGCTCATCACGTAGGAGAGGGTCGTCACCTTGATGTCCGGGGACTCGGGCCAGGGGCTCATGGTGTCCGCTGCGCCGCCGGTCTTGTGCCGGGCCTCCAGGACCACCGTTCGGGCGCCGTTCTTCGAGAGGTAAGCGCCGGCGATGAGGCCGTTGTGCCCTCCTCCGATGACGATGGCGTCATAGCGGTTCGAATCCATTTGAATCTCCGTTCAAAGTCGGGTCTGCGGAGGGTACACCCGGGGCGCGTCAGGAGTGAAATCGTGCTGCGTGCAACGTTCGGGCCGCTCGGTGACACCATTGAACACAGACCAGTAAGGAGGACCGATGACCACTGAAACGGCAACCTTCGGCGCCGGATGCTTCTGGGGCGTCGAGTACGTGTTCCGCCGGGTGCCCGGGGTATCGAACGCCGAGTCCGGCTACGGCGGCGGCGTGACGAAGAACCCGACCTACCGGGATGTGTGTTCGCACACCACCGGGCACGCCGAACTCGTCCGCGTGACGTTCGATCCGGCCCAGGTGAGCTATGACCAGCTGCTCGAGGTGTTCTGGGCGATGCACGACCCGACGCAGGTAGACCGTCAGGGCCCCGACGTCGGTGATCAGTACCGCAGCGCCATCTACACCCATTCCCCGGAACAGCTAGAGGCCGCGACCGCGAGCCGGGACCGGGCGCAGGCCCGGTTCGACCGGCCGATCGCCACGGAGATCCGCGAGGCCGGCGAGTTCTACCCGGCCGAGGACTACCACCAGGCCTACTACGAGAAGAACGGGCACCAGCCCTACTGCCACGCGGTGCCGGTGGGAACGCTGCGTGAACTCGGGCTGATCGCCAGCTGATCCGACTGCCACTCTCATCTCCAGATGGCAGGTCGGAACCGAACTATACTGCCGAACACATGTTCGAGCCCTCTGGCCTCAACCCCGAACAGCTCGTGGCCGTCACGCACGGCGACGGGCCGCTCCTCATCGTCGCGGGTGCCGGCACGGGCAAGACGATGACGCTCGCCTCGCGCGTCGGCTGGTTGATCGGCGAACGCCACGTCAGGCCCGAGCGGATCCTGCTCCTCACCTTCAGCCGGCGTGCATCGCGCGAGATGCTGTCCCGGGCCGAACGGCTGAGCGGGGACAACCAGACCGGACGGGTGGTCGGCGGCACCTTCCACGCCGTCGCCAACCGGTTGCTCCGCCTCCACGGCCGCCCACTCGGCCTGCGACCGGACTTCACCGTCTTGGACCAGGCCGACGGCGCCGACGTCATGAACCTGCTCCGCGACGAGTTCGGCTACAGCGCGCGCGAACGGCGCTTCCCGCGGAAGGAGACGCTTGCCTCGATCTACTCGCGCACCGTGAACGCCGACGAGAAGCTCGGCGACGTCTTGAAGACCCACTACCCCTGGTGCCTGGACGAGGCCGAGGGGATCCGAGAGGTGTTCACCGCGTACACCACGCGCAAACGCGAGCAGAACGTCCTGGATTACGACGACCTGCTCCTGTTCTGGAAGGCACTCGCGTGGGCGCCCGCCACGCGCCAACCGCTCGCCACCATGTTCGACCACGTCCTGGTCGACGAGTATCAGGACACGAACGCGCTCCAGGCAGACATCCTGGAGGGCCTTCGACCCGAGGGGCGGCGGAACCTCACCGTGGTCGGGGACGACGCCCAATCCATCTACGGCTTCCGGGCCGCGACCGTTCGGAACATCCTGGAGTTCCCCATTCGCTTCCCGGAAGCGGCCGTGATCAAGCTCGAGCAGAACTACCGTTCGATAACCCCGCTGCTGGCGGCCTCGAACGCCGTGATCTCCCTCAGCCCGCAGCGACACGAGAAGACGCTTTGGTCCGCCCGCGACGGCGACCGTCTCCCGACGCTCCGCACCTGTCTCGACGAGGCCGAACAATGCGACGCCGTCTGCGAGAACGTCCTTCGGCACCGGGAGGAGGGCGTGCCGCTTCACCGGCAGGCCGTGTTGTTCCGGGCGGCGCATCACAGCGATCTGCTGGAAGTGGAGCTCGCGCGGCGGAACATCCCGTTCGTGAAATACGGTGGGTTGAAGTTCCTGGAGGCCGGGCACGTGAAAGACACGCTCAGCGTGCTGCGCGTCCTGGAGAATCCGTTCGACGAGGTGAGTTGGTTCCGGGTGCTGCAACTTCCCGATGGGATGGGGCCGGCGACGGCGCGTCGGGTGATGGAACAGATCGGTGTACGTCGCGTGAGCGACGACCAGCCGTCACCCTTGGTCAATCTTCTTGATCAGCCGATCGACGTCCCGCGCGCGGCGCTGGACGGCGTGCAGGAACTTCGCTCGGCGCTTCGCGGCTGCGCGGATGAAGACGTCCTGATGCCCGCGGCGCAGATCGAACGCCTCCGGACATTCCTCGCACCCGTGTTCGCCCGACGCTACGACGCCGCGTCGGCGCGGATGCGCGACATCGAACAGCTCGAGGTCCTGGCGCAGGGGTACGAGACGCGCGGACGGTTCCTCAGCGAACTCACCCTGGATCCACCTTCGTCCACCGGCGACCTGGCCGGCCCACCGTTGTTGGACGAAGACTGGCTGATCCTCTCCACCATCCACTCGGCCAAGGGATTGGAGTGGGACGCTGTCCACGTGATCCATGCGGCCGACGGCATGATCCCCTCGGACATGGCCACCGGCGACGACGACGAGATCGAGGAGGAGCGCCGTCTCCTCTACGTGGCACTCACCCGCGCGCGCGACGCGCTGCACGTCTACTACCCCCAGCGCTACTACCGCCGGCCCAGAGGCCTGGAGGATCCCCATTCGTTCTCCCAGCTCAGCCGCTTCCTCCCCGAGGAGGTGCAGGCGGTGTTCCAACAGATCGCCCCCACCGTCGTCGACATCGCGACGGATGCGCGCGGCCTGAACGGCGCGGCGAACGTCGACGGGTACCTCACCGCCCTCTGGTCCGACTGACGCCCGTACAATCCCGGGCCATGGGTAAGAAGCATCGCACCGCGGACCACGTCCCGAAGGGGATCTATGAGACCGAACTCCTTCGGCTGCAAGAGGAGCTGGTGCAGATGGGCGAATGGGTGCGGGAAGCGGGCGCCCGGGTAGTCGTGATCTTCGAAGGCCGCGATGCGGCCGGCAAGGGCGGCGCCATCAAGCGGGTCACCGAGTACCTGAACCCCAGGATCGCCCGCATCGTCGCGCTCCCCATACCGACCGAGCGCCAGCGCACCCAGTGGT
>JAXDJY010000422.1:0-6146 GCA_034667445.1 Actinomycetota bacterium
GGTACTGTCGGCCGGTGGCATACCGAGCGAGCTTGAGCGCGGCTTCGACCGCCTCGGTGCCTGAGTTCGAGAGGAACGAACGCGCCGGCTTGCCGCCGAACGGCGCCAGTGCGTCCAACCGCTCGCATACGTCGGAGTAGATGGGCAGGTAGAAGTCCGAGGCCGAATAATGGAGGAGCTCCGACGCCTGGCGTTGCACCGCCTCGACCACCTTGGGGTGGCAGTGCCCGGTCGAGGTGACGGCGATCCCCGCGTTGAGGTCCAGGTAGATGTTCCCGTCCACATCCTCCACCACCGAGCCGGCACCCCGCCGCGGCACGAACGGATAGGCACGCGGCAACGACGGGGAGGTCACCTTCCCGTCGCGTTCGATCCGAGCCATCGCTTCGGGGCCGGGCACGTCGGTGATGAGCTTCGGCCTGGTGATGCCCGACAGACCCTCGTAGGTCAGGGTCGACTCGTCGGCATCACTCACTCCGAGATCACCGTCCGCGACTGCTCGCGCATGTATTGCGTGACGTAGTAGGGGCCGCCGCCGGCCTTCCCCGTGGTGCCGGAACCCTTCCAGCCACCGAAGGGCTGCACGCCGGGCCACGCCCCGGTGGTCGAGCCGGCACGCCGGTTCACGTACACAACCCCGCCCTCGATCCGGTCGAGCCATTCGTCGATCTCGGACTTGTCTTCGCTGAAGAAGCCCGCCGTCAGGGCGTACTCGCTGTCGTTGGATAGCTCGATGGCCTCGTCCAGGGAATCCACCGGCGCCACCGCCACGAACGGCACGAACAACTCCTTCTTGAAGAGCCAGTTGTCCGTGGGCACGGTGACCACGGTCGGTTGCACGAACGTCCCGCGCGCCATGTCGCCGTCGGTGAGTCGCTCACCGCCCGTGACGACGCTTCCGGACTTCCGCGCCTCCTGGACCGCCTCGACGTAGGTCTCGACGGCGGCATCATTGATGACCGGACCCAAGTACACGTCCCGCTCCAGCGGATCGCCGATCTTGATCGCCTCGGTCTTCGTCTTCAACTGGGCGACGAAGTCTTCGTAGACCTCACGCTCCACGTAGACGCGCGAGTTGGCCGAGCACTTCTGCCCACCGAACCCGAACGCGGAACGCAGCACGCCGTCGGAGGCCTTATCCAGGTCCGCGTTCTTCGTGACGATGGTCGGGTTCTTCCCACCCATCTCGCAGATCGCCGGCTTCGGATACTCCGAGGCGAATGTCTTGTAGATCCCCATGCCCACGTCGTAGGAGCCGGTGAACGTGATCCCGCCGACATCCTTGTGGTGCACGATGGAATCCCCGACGACCGAGCCGCGTCCCGGAAGGAAGTGGAACGCCCCCGCGGGGATCCCCGCGTCGCGGTAGATCTCGTAGAGCTTGTACCCGAGCAGCGCGCCTTGGTGCGCCGGCTTGAACACGACCGCGTTCCCGGCCACGAGCGCCGCGGACGACGGGCCGCCGGCGAGGGCCATCGGGAAGTTGAACGGACTGATGACGGCCCATACCCCGTAGGGCCGAAGCACGTCGTAGTAGTCCCCCGCGGCGCCCATCGCCTGCATGGGCACCCGGAAGCCCTGATGGTCCTCGATGGCTTTCGCGTTCCAGCGCATGAGGTCGGCGGTCTCTTCCACGTCACCGAGCGCCTCGAGCCGGTTCTTCCCGACCTCCATGGCCATCAGCGCGGACAGCACGTTACGGCGTTCCGACATGAGGTCGGCGGCGGCGTTGATGAGCTCGACGTGCCGTTTCCAGCCCATCCGATCCCATTCGAGGGCGAACCCCTTGGCGGCGCCGATGGCGTCCTCAACGTCCTGGCGGGTCGCCTGGGAGATGTTCGCGAGCAGGATGTCGCTGTCGATCGGCGAGCGGAGTTCATAGGCGCCCTCGCCCTCGCGCTCCTGGCCGTTCACCACGACGGGGATCGTCTTGCCGAGTTCCTTCTTCGCGTCCTCGATCCCTTGGTCATAGCCCTTGTGCAGCTCTTCGTTGTCGGCCGTCATCGTGGCGTAGGTAACGCGGAATCCGTCTGCCATAGGAAGCGCCCCCTTCTGGAACCTGCGAGAACTTGCTGGTGGTCAGGAACGCATGGTAGCCGAGCGCCCACCGAGCCGCCTAGGGGTGCAGGCCCGCCCGATGACTCCAAGTTCGGGCGGGCGCCTACTGGGTTTCGGGGGCCGCCGGACGTATGCTCCTGCTCCCTTATGAGGCTCGTGACCTTCGACCGGGGGGGGCACCGGCGGCTAGGAGCGATCTTCGGGGGCGAGGTGGTGGATCTGCCCGACGCCGTCGGACACCCGGCCTTCCCGCCCACGTTGGAAGCCCTTGTCTCGAGCAGTCGCGGCACCATCCTGGATGCCGCCCGCGCCGCCCTGGAACACGACGATGTGATGACGCACGTGGTGAAGCGGGCCCGCATCCTCACACCCTTGTTCCCCCGCTCGCTCCTGTCCCCGGGGGCCTCCGACCTGCAACGAACGTTGGTGGGACCCGAGCAGGACGTGCCGTGGCCGGCCGGCGCCGCGTGGCTGGAGTACGAGCCGAAGGTCGCCGCCGTGCTCGGCAAGGAACTGCATCGAGCAGAGGACGAAGACGTCCGTGCGAATGTCTTCGGCTACACGTTGGTCAATGACTGGTCGGCCCGCGACGCAAGCGGTTCACCCATGGCGACATCTGAGGGCCTTCCCCTCGCCATCGGCCCGGTCGTGGTCACCGCTGACGAACTCGACCCCCACGCTCTGTACCTGGACGTCCGCATCGACGGCGAGTCGATCGCCAAGGGCAACCTGAACGGCGCGGCGCACGACCTCTTCGCGCTTATCGGAGCCGTGTCACGCGTCGCTTCTCTCGAGAGAGGCGATGCGTTCGCGCTCGGGCCGTTCGGACCCGCGTCGGATCCGACGCGCCAACTCTGGCCCGGCGCAGACGTGGAACTCCGGGCCGAAGGCATCGGCACGCTGAAGAACCGCATCGCTGCGAGGTAGCCGACTCCTACGGGTTCCCGATGCGAACCCGAACCATGTCCGCGCGGCCACCTGACAAGAGACGAGCCAGTACGTATCCGCGGGCGTCTAGACCGGGCTTCGCCCCGATCCAAACCGTGAGGGAGACGGCGCCCCCTGGGGCCAGACGCCTCGTCACGAAGCCATCACCGATCACGTCCGAGGTGACGTCCGTGTTCTTCCCCACGGAGTAGTTGAACGTGGAGTGATGCGATCGGGCCTTGCCGACGACACGCAATCTGGCCTTGTGTGCGCTGAGGTTGCGACAGCTCACGGTGAAGGATGTCCAGCCCCAATGCATGAGCGACGGCAGCTTGAGCGTCTCATCGACTCCGGACGCAGAGATGATGCCCTTGCCGATCGGCGGTTGCCTGTACCCCGTTGCCGTCAGATCGGCGGCCCGTGTACCGGCGAACGCCGGCCCGGCCGCGAACATCGTTGCAGCGATAACCCCCCCGATGAGCAGCACGCGGACAGATCGCAAAGGGACCTCCTCGTCATCGGTCGTCAGTAGCCAACGGTTGTATATCGGCGCGACGCAGGCCCCTCTTGACCTGTCCGGCCTGAACGGTGAGACGCCCCCGCGGGCGTATCGTCGCGATACTTGCCGTCGAAGAAGGAGCCCACCATGCTCGCCACCATCACCCACAGCCTCGGTGCCAGCGGCGTCCCGATCCTCGAGAA
The DNA here is from genome assembly GCA_034667445.1 of Actinomycetota bacterium. GTDB lineage: Bacteria > Actinomycetota > UBA4738 > UBA4738 > HRBIN12 > JANXVR01. The sequence goes on from JAXDJY010000422.1 coordinate 3,688, forward strand.
GATCCTCAGAACCGTCCTCGTCTACCTCGCCATCGTCGCGCTCCTGCGACTCTTCGGGAAGCGCGACCTCGCGCAGCTGAACTCGTTCGATCTGGTGGTGCTCTTGCTGCTCAGCAACGTGGTGCAGAACGCGATCATCGGCCCCGACAACTCGCTCGTCGGCGGTCTGATCGGCGCGGCCGTGCTGGTGGGATTCAACGCTGTGGTTGTGCGGGCCGTCCGGCGGCACAAGTTCACCGACCAGCTCTTCGAGGGGAAGCCGACGGACCTCATCTCCAACGGGCAGATCGACGAAGACGCGCTCGAGCGGCTCGCCCTGCGGCGAGAGGATCTGGTGGTTGCGGTTCGACGGCAAGGCGCCGTCGATCTCAGCGACGTCGAGCGCGCAACCCTGCATCCGGGCGGCGCCATCGTCGTCGAACTCAAGCCCGGTTCGCAGAGTTCGACGGAGGCGGACATCGCTCGGCTCGAAGCGAAACTCGATCGCCTCGTGGCCGCGGCCGGCCGGTAGCCGGGGCGGCTACTTCTTCTTCGCGGCCTTGCGCGCGGCGCCGCGTGCGGCGGCCGCGGTCTTCTCGCGGTTCTTCTTCGCCCGCTGGCGATCCTTGCGGTCGCGGAGCTTACTCATTCCACCGAGTCCCATGCAGGTGATTCCTTTCAGTTTGGCGGGGTGGACACCCAGCCTACGGGTTCGTCAGTCGTTCTCGCCGTCTGCGCCACGGGCGAGCTCCTCGCTCCGCTTCCTCGCTGCGTCGATCGCATTGAGGAACGCTGCACGGACACCCGCCTCCTCCAAGTGCCGGATCGCGGCGATCGTCGTCCCACCGGGCGAGGTGACCATCTCCCGGAGTTCAACGGGGTGCTTGCCGGTGTCGCGGAGCATCTTCGCCGAGCCGAGCATGGTCTGGATGATGAGATCCGTCGCGACGTCACGGGAGAGCCCCAGCAGGATGCAGGCCTCGATCATGGCCTCGGCCAGGAGGAAGAAATAGGCCGGGCCGCTGCCGCTGGTCGCCGTGACAGCATCCATATGCGTTTCCTTCAGCCGGATGACCTTGCCCACGTAGGCCAGGAGCTCCTCGGCCACCGCCAGGTGCGAGTCATCGGCCTGTGCGCCGGCGGTGATCACGCTCATCGCCTCGTCGACCATGACGGGAACGTTCGACATGACGCGGACCACGGTGGTCCCCTCGGGCAGATGCTGTTCGACGAAGGACGTTCGGATCCCTGCAGCGAAGCTCACGACGAGGTGGCGCGGCTCGACCGCCCCGTGGATCTGCTCCAACAGCGCGTCCATGTCCTGCGGCTTGGCCATGAGCACCAGGACGTCGGCCCACTTCACGGCCTCGGCGTTGTCCAGCGTTGCGCTGACGCCGTACTTCCCGGCCAGCTCTCGCGCGCGCTCCTCGCGGCGCGCGGTCACCGTGATCTCCTCGGCGGTTCGACCGCCAGAGCGGATGAGGCCGCTGATCAGCGCCTCGCCCATCTTGCCTCCACCTAGGAAGGCCACGTTCCTGTCACTCATCCACGCCTCACCAGATTCGAGAAGAAGAACCACATGTTCGCCGGCCGTTCGGCGAGCCGCCTGGTGAGGTAGGGGTACCACTCGGTGCCGTACGGGACGTACACGCGGATGGGATATCCCTGCCGCGCCAGTTGCGCCTGCAGGTCACGGCGGACACCGTACAGCATCTGGAACTCCACCCGCGACCACCCGGCGTCGAGCGGATCCACCAGCCGCCGCACGCCTTCCACGAGCGCGGGATCATGCGTCGCGGCGTCGATCTGATGCCCGCGCGCAAGGAGCGTCGCGAACAACTCGGCCCACCGGCGGTTCACCTCTTCCTTCGCCGTGTAGACCAGATCCGGTGGCTCCAGGTAGGCGCCCTTCACCAACCGAACGCGAACGCCACGTGGCAACTCGAAGATGTCGTCGACCGTCCGCTTGAGGTAGGCCTGGAGGCAGATCCCGGTCATCGGGTACCGCTCGAACGCCGCGTGAAGAACCTGGAGCGTGCCGTCGACCGACAGGTGGCTCTCCATGTCGATCATGACCTGGGTGCCGGTCTCGGCGGCGGTCTCAAGGATCGGCCAGACACGTTCGAGGCAGTGGGCGACCGACGCGTCCAACCCCAGCTGCGTGAGCTTGACGCTGATCGCGCAGTCGAGCCCGGGCGCGCGGCCGATGGCGGCGAGCGCGGCCAGGTAGTCGTCCCTGGCCACATCCGCCTGCCCGAGTGTCGCCACGTTTTCCCCGAGATGGTCCAACATCGCGGTCACCCGGCCGCGGTCCAGCTCGCGCGCGACAGCCATCGCCGCATCGAGCGTCTCCCCCGCGACGAACCGCAACGCCACGGCCCGGCCGGGCGGCGTCTTTGTGGCGAACCAGCGGAACCAGGGATGTCCGGCCACACCCAATACCGCCGGCCGGAGCACGGATGCCGAGGGTCCGCTCACCG
>JAXDJY010000423.1:0-2722 GCA_034667445.1 Actinomycetota bacterium
ATGTAGTTCTCCCAGCAGATGAGCCCCCCGATCCGTCCGAGGGGCGTATCCGTTACGCGGAGCCCCGCTGCATCCCCCGGCGCCCATACCATCCGCTCCGGGTTCGTCGGGACGAGTTTGCGATGACGGTTGCGGATCGCTCCCTCCGCGTCGATGAGGACCACGGTGTTGTAGAGCGTCCCGCGGCTGAAGCTCCCGTCGCGCTCGTGGACGCCGATCGACACGGTCGTGCCGGATCGCCGGGCAGCATCCTGGATGGGGCGAAGGTCGCCGGCGCCGATGTCGACCGACCCCGCGATCAGCTTCCCGTGGATCTCCCGCGAGATGTCGTAATCATCGCCGGGACGCAGCCGCCAGATGTATTCGGGATAGCCGGGGAGGTAGGTCTCGGGGAACACCACGAGCCTGGCACCGGAGCCCGCGGCCTCCTCCACGCCTTCCAGGACCTTCGCTATCGAGGCATCGCGGTCGAGGAGGACGGGCGGCCGCTGGATGACCGCCGCCGTGTACGTCGTGTTGGGCATCTTCCACCTCCTGCTCCCGGAGCCGCGAGCCTACCCCCGACGGGCGGGCCGCGTGCGGCTAGCATCCAACTATGCCGGCGAAGAGACGAGGCCCCGCCTTCACTGTTGAGTTCCCGCGCCCCCTCGAGGCGCGCCGCGACGGCGATGTCTGGTGGCTCGAGATCAACGGCCGCGAACTGCGGTTGTCCAACCTCACCAAACCGTATTGGCCCCAAGGCATCACGAAGGGCGACCTGCTCGCCTACTACCTGAACGCGGCCGATCTTATCGTGCCGCACCTGGCCAGTCGCCCGCTCACGATGAAGCGGATGCCCGACGGCGTCACCGGCCCCTTCTTCTACGAGAAGACCGCGCCCAGCCACACCCCCGACTGGATCGAGCGCTGCCAGGTCAGAAGCGACGATTCCAAGGCCGGAGTCATCGACTACCTCATGGTCAACGACACCGCGTCACTCCTCTATGTGGCGAACCTCGGGTGCATCGAGTTCCACCCGTTGCACTCGCGGTGCGTGGACGTCGCCCACCCCGACTACCTCTTCTTCGACCTCGACCCGTTCGCGCCCTACACCTACGAGGACGTCCTCACGGTTGCGCGGCACATAAAGGTCGTGCTCGATCAGTTCGGCCTGACGGCCTACCCGAAGACCTCGGGCGCCACCGGCATGCAGATCTACCTCCCGCTCGAACACGGGCGCTACACCTACGAACAGGTGCGGGCGTTCGTGGGCGCGTGCGGGCGGCTCATCCTGGATGCCGATCCCGCCCACGTCACGATGGCCTGGAAGATCAGCGACCGCACGGGGAAGATCTTCATCGACCACAATATGAACCGCTCTGGGGCCAACATCGCCGCGGCGTACTCGGTCAGACCGGAGCCGGTGCCGTCGGTGAGCACGCCCGTCACGTGGGATGAGGTGTTCGAGGGCGGGTTCGAGCCTAAGGACTTCCGCATCGATAACGCGTGGGAGCGCTGGGCCAGAACAGGAGATCTCTTCGCCGGGGTCCGCGAGGGTCCGTTCATGGACCTCGATCCGGCCTTCGACGCCCTCGGTGTAGTGGTGGCGGCCGAACCGGACCCGCTCGAGCAGCCGCTCCCGCGCACGGCCTCTTCCACGACGCGGACGCGCTCGACGCAGGAGGTCGTGGCCGCATCGAAGGATCCGAAGCTCCTCGACTACGTGCGCAAGCGCGATTTCGAGGGTACACCGGAGCCCGCGCCCGGCGAGCTGCCCGACGGTGCCGACGGGAACTCGTTCGTCATCCACAAGCATCGGGCGACGCGGCTGCACTACGACGTCCGCCTGGAGCACGAGGGCGCGCTGCCCTCGTGGGCGGTCCCGAAGGGGTTGCCGACCATCAAAGGGGAGAAGCGTATGGCCGTTCGAACGGAGGATCATCCGCTCGAATACGGAAGGTTCGAGGGCACCATCCCCGAAGGTCACTACGGCGCGGGCGAGGTTCGGATCTTCGACGACGGCTGGTACGAGCCGGTGGAGTGGAACGACTCGAAGGTGAGCTTCCGGCTCCACGGGCGGCGGTATCCGGGCCTCGAGTTCCACTTCGTGAAGACGCGGACGGATTGGCTCGGATTCCTGGCGAGCGCGCAGACCGCTCCGCTCATCGCCGCTCCCCCACGGTTCCAGCCCATGCTCGCAGAGGGCGGGCACGAGGCCTTCGACGACCCGGCATGGTGGTTCGAACCCAAGCTCGACGGCATCCGCGCGGTCGGCGAACTCTCAACCGGCGAGACCGTGCTCCGCACGCGCACCGGGCGCGACGTCACCGCCCAGTACCCCGAACTCCACATGGTCCATGAGCTCATCGACCAGGTGAACGCGGTGATCGACGGGGAGATCGTGGCCTTCGACGCGGACGGACGGAACTCGTTCGAGGCGCTACAGCAACGGATGAACCTGAGCAAACCCCGGGAGATCGACCGCGCGAAGAAGTCCATCCCGGTCTCACTCGTCGTCTTCGATCTCCTGTGGCTCGATGGACACGAAACGACGGGTTTGAAGCTCGAGGAGCGCCGCGAACTCCTGGAGCTGATCGCCGAGCAGGACGACCGCCTCCAGGTGGTAACGCACGTCGAACGGGAAGGGGTGGCCTTCAAGGCGGCGGCCGAGAAGCTCGGGCTCGAGGGCGTGATGGCCAAGCGGGTCGGTTCGACGTACCTGCCGGGCAAACGCACCGACGCG
>JAXDJY010000424.1:0-2938 GCA_034667445.1 Actinomycetota bacterium
CCTAGAACGCGTCGGGGAACAGCTCGACCGTCACGTTGCCCGGGCCGCGGCCGACCTCAACGCTTGCGACATCGAAACGGATGGCGTCGGCCTGGATCCCGGTCGAGAGCAAGAACGCCTGTGCGACGGCCCGCACTTTCGCTTTCTTGCGGGCCGTTACCGACTCCCATCCCCCACCGAACGCATCACTACGCCGAGCCTTGACCTCACAGAACACCAACGTGGCGCCGCGGGCGAGCACCAGGTCGAGTTCGCCGATCCGGCAACGCCAGTTCCTCGAGATGACCCGGTAACCGGCCTCCGCATACACGCGCATGGCCGCGTCTTCCCCCATGGATCCCGTTCGGGTACGAGGATCGACGTCCATGGCCCGACCATACGGCGGGGATACGACACCATCGGATCTAGACCGGGTCGGGACCGTCCGGGATGGTCGTCGTCGGATCGTCGCGCCGGAGGACCTCCACGTTCACATCTCGCCGGGTGGACACCGTCACGCTCGCGACGAACCGGGCAGGACGGAACATGTCCCATACCCATGCATCGATGAGGTCGACTTGCACCCAACCGTCCGGCTTGTGTGTCACCTCGACTTGGTTCGCGAGATAGAACCGCCGCTCGGTTTCGATGACGTACTGGAACATCGGCAGCACGTCTCGATACTCCCGGTAGAGCTCCAGCTCCCGTTCCTCTTCGAACCGTTCGATGTCGTCTTCGTTCATCACTGCTCCATCCTCTCACGGGCACCTGCAGACGCCTGCGACGCCTCGGGCACCCGCACGACCGTTGCGAGGCCGAGCCCGGGCAGGGCCGCCTGTCCCACGCCCGCGAACGAGAGTCGGTGCACCGCCGTCGGTCCCAGTCGATCGATGATCTCCATGTGCTCGAAGGTCCCGTAGCCCTTGTGCTGGTCGAACCCGAAGTCGGGGTACCGGCGATGGAGCTTCACCATGATCCGATCCCTGGTCACCTTCGCGATGATCGAGGCTGCCGCAACGGCCCCGGCCACCGCGTCGCCTTTCTTGATCGCGAGCGATGGGCACGGCATCCGCGGCACGGGGAACCCGTCGGTGAGGGCGTAGTCCGCGGGGGGGTCGAGCGCCCTCACGGCGCGGCGCAACAGCGCGATGTTGCACCGGTGCAGACCGCGGCTGTCGATCACCGTCGGCTCCGCCTTCACCACGCTCACTGTCGCGCCACCCATGATCCGGCCGAACGCGTTCTCGCGCTGCGCGGCAGAGAGCAATTTCGAATCGCGGATGCCCTCGAGGTCGAACCCATCTGGCAGCACGACGGCGGCCGCGACCAGGGGGCCGGCGAGCGCCCCGCGGCCCGCCTCGTCCGCACCCGCGACCCGCGTGAACCCCTGCTCGCGCAAGAGCCGTTCGTACCTGTCGAGGTTCAGCCCACGCCTCCCACCCGTGACGGCGGCCATATCCGCACGAACGCCTGACCGATGACAGTTCGTTCCGGGACCCATCCCAGTCCCTCTCCGGGCGGGAATCGCGAGTCTCCCGAATGCGATCGATTGTCCCCCATCACGAACAGATCGTCGGGAGGCACCGTGACCGGGCCGAACGAGCGTGTATCGGGGTCGACGGAGTTGAGGTAGGGCTCCGGGATTTTTTGGCCGTTCACCAACAGCGTGCCGCTCTTGATCTCGACGACATCGCCCGGGAGCCCGATCACACGCTTGATGTAGTCGGTCTGGCCTCCGGAACCGAAACCGGTGCCCTGCCCCAGCCAATGGATGAATCCGCCGATGGCCCCCCGAGCGGACTCGGTCGTCGGGTTGGGGTTGGAGAAGACGATCACGTCGCCGCGGGAGATGTCGTCGAACCAGTAGCAGAACCGGCACACCAGGACGCGATCCCCCGGCTTCAGTGTTGGGACCATCGACTCCGAGGGGATCCAGAACGCCTGGACCACGAATGTCTTGATGACGATGACGATGACGAGCGCCATCACCACCAGGAACGGGAGTTCGCGCCAGCCGCTCCTGCGTGAGGATGGGACCGGTGGTGCCGCCGGCCGCTCGGCCACGGAGCTAGGCCTCGGCCTTCTCCTCAGCGTCCTCAGACGCCGTTTCATCCACAACGTCCTCGAGCGTCTCGGCCGCGGACGACTCGGCCTCGGAGGACTCTGTCGCCCCGGTCGTTTCCTCGGTGGATATCTCGGCGATCTCTTCGTCGGGCTCGACGTCGTCCCCGACCTCTGCGGCGGCGGCGCGCGCTTCCTCGGCGGCGGCCTCCATCGCGGCGAGTTTCGCGTCGTCGATGCGGCGCTCCTTGATCCGCGCCTTCTTCCCGCGCAGTTCGCGCAGGTAGTACAGCTTGGCCCGGCGCACGGCGCCCCGACTCACGAGCTCCAGCCGTGCGATGGAGGGCGAATGGACCGGGAATGTCCGCTCGACGCCGACCCCGAACGAGATCTTGCGGACGGTGAACGTCTCGCGCAGACCACCGTTCTGTCGCCGGATGACTACGCCTTGGAATACCTGGACGCGCTCACGGCTGCCCTCGGTCACACGGACGTGCACCTTCACGGTGTCCCCAGGCCGGAAGTCTGGGATGTCCGTGCGGAGGTAGGCCTTCTCGATCGGATCGGTCTTGTTCATAGCAACGGTTGTAGATGCTACCAGCGGCGCCGATAGCTCCCCGAGCCCGCGTCGTGTTGCCAACCATCACCGAAGTTGGGTGCCTCTAAGGGAGCAGGTCGGGCCTGTTGCGACGGGTCTTTTCCTCTGCTGCTTCCCGCCGCCACCGTTCGATCCGGGCATGGTCGCCGGAAACGAGCACCTCCGGCACCTCCATGTCGCGGAACGAACGCGGTCGCGTGTAGTGGGGGTGGTCCAAGATCCCGGCCTCGAACGAATCCTGTTCGTGTGACTCCTCGTTACCCATCACACCGGGGATGAGTCGGGTGACCGCCTCCAGCA
>JAXDJY010000425.1:0-2993 GCA_034667445.1 Actinomycetota bacterium
CCGATCGACGGGCGTGACGAGCGATCACGCGGGACCGGTCGCGCTGGGCGGTGTGGGTGCCGGCTGCGGTTCGGCAGCAGGGATCTGACTGGTGCAGCTGGGGCAGCGGGTCGAGGCGAGCGGGATCTCCGTGAGGCAGAAGGGACACGGCTTGGTGGTTGCCGCCTCTTCCTTCAGCATGAACCGGTTATAGGTCTTCACCACGAGGAAGAGCACGAACGCCACGATGACGAAGGTGATGACCGCGTTCAGGAAGGCGCCGACCGGGACGGGTGTTCCGGTCGGATGCTTACCGTCGCACGCCCCGCCGATGCACCACGAGATATCGCTGAACTGGCTGGTGCCACCGAAGATGGCAGACACCAGACTGAGGACGACGTTCGTGAACGCCTGGACCACGGCCGCGAACGTGGCTCCCAAGATGAACGCGACGGCCAGCGTCACCAGGTTCCCCTTGGAGATGAAAGCCTTGAACTCTTTGATCATCGCTCCCCTTTGCCGCGAACCTCTCGTTGCAACCTATCTCCGGATGCCTCGGAACGCACACAGCTTTGGTCCGTTATTCCGGGTCGGCGAAGACCCGATCCATCGCCCGGCGACACCGGCGGGTGATCCGCAGGTAGTCGTCGATGAAAGTCTGCCTTGGGTACTCCTCATATCCAAGGCGGCGCGCGAGCACGTCCTGATCCGCCGGCTGCGCGGGTACCGCTTCTGCGTGGAGGCGCCTGTCCACTTCAAGCGCGTTCTTCACGTCGGACAGGAACACGAACGCCTGCCCGAGATCGCGCGCGACGCCCCCTTCGAGCAACTTCCGCTCTGCGAGGAGATCGATGGCCTCGAGCGTGCGCGGGGTTCGCACCTGCGGATCTGCGCCGCCGTGACGCATGAGCGAGACCTCGACGGCGAACTGAACGTCCGAGAGGGAGCCGTAACCCAGCTTGAGATGGAACTTGGCGGCCTCGGGCGGTTTCACGCGTTCGCGTTCGATGCGCTCGCGCATGTGGCGGATCTGACTCACCCGGTCGATGGTAAGCCCGTCCGGCGGGTAGGCGAAGTCGCCCGCGTTCGAGACGAACCGCCTGCCGAGGTCCGAGTCACCGGCAACGTGTCGCGCGCGCAGGAGTGTCTGGAACTCCCACGTCTCGGCGTATCGCTCCCAGTACTCGAGGAACCCGGCGATCGACCGCGCGAGCGGCCCGTTGCGCCCCTCCGGCCGGAGATCCGCGTCGGGCTCCCACCCACGCGCCTTGATCCCGGCCATGACCTGTTCGGCAGCGGCCACCGCCCGCTGCTGATCGCTCGCTCCCTCGCCCTCGTAGACGAACACCAGGTCGAGGTCCGAGGCGAAGTTGAGCTCCTGCGCCCCCAACTTCCCGAGTCCGATAACCGCGAGCGAGATGTCGGATCCGACGTCATCCACCGCTTCACGGATCACGCGATCCCCGACCGCGGCGATCGCAGCGCCGGTCTCTCGCGGAAGGAGTTCTCTCGCGCCCCACCGGCCGACCACCCGCGCGAGGTCGGCGCCCGCGTCATCGGCATGGATCACGCCGTCCGCGAGCGCCCTGAGCCGTTCGGGATCGGCCACCAGGAGATCGGTCGCGAACCCGCTGACCGCCACGACGTGGGCCAGTCGCCGCGCGGAACCGGGGTCGGTCGCCAGGGCGTCGGCCGGCCCATGGCGCTCCCCGACGGCCTCGCATACCCGCTCCAATCGCACCAAGGCCGCGTCGGGGTCCGCCGCCAGCGCCAATGCGGGCGCCATCAGCGGGAACACGTGGGCCAGAACCTTTCCCATCCGCGTCCCGGGGTCGACCAGTCGCTGCAGCACGCCGTAGGAACGGGAGGGATCTCCGAACCCGAGACCCGCCAGGAGTTCCTCGGTGGCCGCTCGATCCAACCCGGGAGCGGGCGCGGCCGGGCCGGAGAATGCCTCCAGCAGCGGCCGGTAGAAGAGCCGCTCGTGGATCCCGCGCACGAGCGACGTGGTGCGTTCGTATTCGCGCGCGAGCGCGGACGCGTCGGGCATGCCGAGGGACCGCGCGATGGTGGTGCGGGCGGCAGGGTCGTCCGGGAGGTCGTGGGTCTGCAGGTCCCGGACGATTTGCAAGCGATGTTCCAAGCGGCGGAGGAACCGGTAGGCGCCGGCGAGCGCGTCCGCGTCTGCACGCGCGACGTAGCCCTCGTCGGCAAGCGCGGAAAGGGCGGCGAGGGTGTTCGGACTGCGGAGCAGCGGATCGCGGCGGCCGTGGACGATCTGCAGCAGCTGCACCGCGAACTCGACGTCGCGGATGCCGCCACGGCCGCGCTTGACCTCGATGAGCTCTTTGCCGCGCCGGCGCATGTACTCCTCCAGGCGGACCTTGGTTCGGCGGACCTCGTCGATCGCCCGCGGCGCCAGCTCCGCCGGATAGACGAACGGCTCGATCCCGGCGACGAACCCGTTCCCGAGCGTCAGGTCGCCTGCACACGCCCGTGCCTTGATCATCGCCTGCCGCTCCCAGGTAGCCGACTGCTCCGCGTAGTACCGGAGCGTGGCGTCCAGGCTCCGCGTGAGGAGCCCACCCCGCCCACCCGGGCGAAGCGCCGCGTCCACCCGAAGCGCGATGCCCTCCCCCGTCGGCGCGCTCAGCGCCTTGATGAAGGTCTCTGCACCGGCATCGGCTGTGGCCTGTTCCCCGGGCGTGCTCCCACCGTGCACGAACAGCAGGTCGACGTCGCTCGCGTAGTTGAGTTCGCCGCCGCCGAGCTTGCCTAGCGCGATGACCGCGAAGCCCGCGTCATCCGGCCACGCCGTACGAACGGCCAACGCGATGCACACGTCGGCCAGCGAAGAGATCTCGGCCACGACGTCGTCGACGGCCGCACCGGAGAGGTCGCGCGCGGCCACCCGGAGCATCCCCCGGCGCCGGAACCGCCGAAGGCCCTCCATGAGCCCGACGTCGTCGACGTCGAGGGCGAGCTCCGCCTCCAACGCCCCGCGCGGGCGAGCG
>JAXDJY010000426.1:0-3328 GCA_034667445.1 Actinomycetota bacterium
CTCGCATTCCAGCGCCCACTATCCGAAGCTCCCCAACTCGATCCTCGGCCTCTTCCCGGTGCTCCTGCTCATCGGAGTCGGGGGGTTGCGGATGGCGAAACGGATCGTCGTGGTCACGCAGCGGAAAGGCCGGTTGGACGAGAAGCGGCTGCTGGTCATCGGTGGCGGGCGAACCGGAGAGCGGCTGATCTATCAGATCCTCCACGACCGTATGACGCAGTACCGGGTGATCGGGGTCATCGACGACGATCCGAACAAACTCGGGACGTACCTGCACGGCGTTCGCATCCTGGGCGGCCGCGCCGCCATGACCTCGGTCATCGAACGTGAACACGTGGACGAGGTCCTGGTCGCGATGCCCGGTGCGGCGGGCTCGGTGATCCGGCGGTTCGTCGTCGACGCGCGCGCTGCTGGCGCGCCGCTGGTTCGCATCATGCCGTCCATGACGGACATGTTGGAGGGCCGCGTCTCGCTGTCGGAGGTACGGGAGGTCGAGGTCGAGGACCTCCTCCAACGGGCGCCGGCGAAACTCGACATGCAGCCGGTCGAGGAGTTCTTCTACGGCCGAACCGTGGTCGTGACCGGCGCATCAGGATCTATCGGCGCCGAGCTCGCCCGGCAGATCGCCCGGTTCCGGCCCGGACGGCTCATCCTCTGCGACCAGAACGAGAGCGGGCTGTTCGGACTGGAGCATGAGGTTCGCCGGGTTGCGCCCGGTGTCCCGCTGTTCACCGAGATCGGGGACGTCCGCGACCGCGAGCGGATGCGCCAGATGTTCCGGCAGTATCACCCGCAGGCCGTCTTCCACGCCGCCGCCTACAAGCACGTGCCGCTCATGGAGTCCCACCCGCGCGAAGCGGTCCTCACGAACGTGATGGGGACCGCGGTGGTGGCGGAAGTCGCCGCCGAGACCGGCGCCGAATCGTTCGTGCTCATCTCCACGGACAAGGCGGTGAACCCGACCAGCGTGATGGGGGCAACCAAGCGCGCCGCGGAGATGTTGATCCGCCGGTTCAACGAGACGACGGCCACGCGGTTCGTCGCGGTGCGGTTCGGCAACGTGTTGGGGAGCCGTGGTTCGCTGGTGCCGCTGCTCCAAGAGCAGATCAAACGGGGAGGCCCGATCACCGTGACACACCCCGACATGGAACGATATTTCATGACGGTTCCCGAGAGCGTTCGCCTGATCCTCAAGGCCGCCACGCTCGGGGTCGGCGGCGAGGTTTTCGTACTGGACATGGGCGAACCCGTTCGCATCATGGATCTGGCCGAAGCGCTCATCCGGCTGAGCGGCCTCGAACCCGATGTGGACGTTCCGATCCAGTTCACGGGCGTCAGGCCGGGGGAGAAGCTCCGCGAGGAACTGCTCATGGCGGAGGAGGGCACCGACAGCACGAAGGTCGGCCAGATCTTCGTCGCACGGATGGGCACCGAACCCGATCCCCACGCGCTGGAGGCCGGGGTCGCTCTCCTGGTGGAGGCAGCCCAGCAAGGAGACCCGGCCCGCATCCGTGCGGTCCTGCAGGATCTGGTGAGCACGTTCCATCCCGGTCACGGCGCCAGCGACCAGATGTTCGCCGAGTTCCTCGAGGCCACGCCGCAGGCCAGGGGTTCGCGGTAGTGCCGGGCAGAAGTTCGAGGCACATCGTCGAACCCGGGCACACGCAGATCCTCGGCAAGGGCGATCTGACCCTCGGCGATCTCTGCCTTGTCACCGGCGGCGCCGGGTTCATCGGGTCGAACCTGGTCCACGCGCTCCTTCGCCAAGGTATGCGAGTCCGCGTGTTCGACAACCTCTCCACGGGGCGCGTGGTCAACCTGGAGGATCTGGTCGGGGACGTCGATTTCGTCGAGGGCGACATCCGTGACCTGGATGCCATCCGTGGGGTCACCCAGGGTGCCGCGGTGGTTTTCCACGAGGCCGCGATCCCCTCGGTCGCCCGAAGCGTCGCCGACCCGCTTAGTTCCAACGACGTGAACGTGACCGGAACGCTGAACGTGCTGCTGGCCGCCAGAGACGCGAGCGTGCAGCGTGTGGTCTTCGCGTCCAGTTCCTCCGTGTATGGGAACCAGGACACGCTGCCCGTGCACGAGGGACTGCTGCCCGTCCCGCTCAGCCCCTACGGCGTCTCGAAGCTCACGGGCGAGGGCTACCTGCGTTCGTTCTTTGAGGTCTATGGGCTCCCGACGGTCAGCCTGCGCTACTTCAACGTCTATGGGCCTCGCCAGAACCCGCGGGCCGAATACGCCGCGGTTGTACCGAAGTTCATCCTGGCGGCTCTAGAGGCCGAGCCCACGACGATCTTCGGCGACGGCGAACAGACCCGCGACTTCACCTACGTCGGTGACGTCGTCCAGGCGAATCTGCTGGCGGCGGACTCGACGCCCGATGCGTGGGGCGGGGTCTTCAACACCGCGGTCGGGGACCGGCATAGCGTCAATCAGCTGGCACAGGCCGTCTTGATGTCGGTGGATCATCCCCACGCAGAACCCGTCCACGAGCCGGCGCGAACGGGTGACGTCCGTGAGAGCCATGCGGATGTCTCGGCGGGGCTGCGGGTGCTCGGCTATTCGCCGGAGTACCGCTTCGAGGACGGTATCGCCCGAACGGTCGACTGGTTCTCCGAACAGCGGGATCTGGGACTGCTGTAGTGGCGGTGCGCTACCAGACCGGTCCGTACGTCTGGGTAGCCGCGCCGGTGCATGCGGTGGACTTCGCGAAGTCGGTGCCGGCGCCACCCGCGTCCCTGAGGTAGAAGCAGGTACCGGTAACGCTCATAGCTGAGATGTAGATGACGTTTCCGGCGGCCAGATACACGTAGACGGGGCCGACGGCAGCGGGTGTGTCCACGGCCACGTAGTTGAAGGTCGGTTCCTCGGCCTTGAGGGCCGCAGGGTCATCGGTATAGGCCGCGTGCCCGCTGTAGATGACCTTCTCGATCGAGAACACGTTGCTGACGGCCGATTGCGCCGAGCGGTCTTGGCTCCGTTCGCGGGAGCCAAGGAGTGCGGGTATCCCGATGGCGAGCAAGATACCGACCACGACCAGGATCACCATGAGTTCGATCATGGAATAGCCACGGTGGGAGCGCAGGCCGCAGGGTGCGCCGTTCGTGGCACGCTGCCGCCCTGGGGTGATTCTCCTCGCGCTCATCTAGGGATTCATCGGCCCGTCGGTCCCGGACTTGAGGAGGCCCTATCTGTTCCCGAACGGGTTGTGGGCGTAGCATTCCTCACCTAGCCCGGGTGTCGGAATCGGTAGACGACGGCGCCTTAAAAGCGCTTGCCCTTCGGGGCGTGTGGGTTCGAGTCCCACCCCGGGCACCGA
>JAXDJY010000427.1:0-3703 GCA_034667445.1 Actinomycetota bacterium
GGTGATGGCCGTGGCGGGAACCCGCGGCCTCACCCGCGCCGACCTGGTCGCGAACACCGCCGTGCCGGCGATCGAGGTCGACCCCTCCGATGGCACGGTCAGGCTCGGCGGACGCGTGCTGGCAGCAGACGCCGTGGCTGAGGTTCCCCTCAACCGCAGATACTTCTTCTCCTGACGCCGTCCGCCATACACGTCCGAACGTTCAGGATCCGATCCGGATCACCGTGCGGACGACCTCACCTGCGAGCATCGCGCGGAACGCCTCATCGATGTCCTCGGCGGTGAGCGACGCCTCGCGGGAGACTATGGCGTCGAGCTCCAGCGAGCCGTCGACGGCCCAGCCGAGCCAGGTGACGAAGTCCTTGGGCAGAGCATCGCCACCATCGCTCACCAGGAGCGAGGATTTGTTCGGATAGACAGCACCGGGGCCGCCACTCCACTGCAGCGTCACCTCGCTGTCGGGCGGCGGCACACCGATCGCGACGCCGACGCCGGCCGACCCCAGCATGGCCATCACCTGTCCGACCACGCTCGGCACACCGGTCGCTTCGATCGCGACGTCGACCCCAACGCCTCCGGTCAGCCCGCGCACGACGGCGGCGGCGTCTCCCCGACTCGCATCGACCACGTCGGTGGCACCCAACGAACGCGCCAGGTCCAGCTTGGCCGCGACCAGATCGACGGCGATGAGCCGTGCCGCCCCGGCGATCCGCGCCCCTTGCAACGCCGCGAGTCCGATCCCACCCAGACCCACTACCGCGACCGTCGATCCGGACCAGACACGACCGGTGTTCAGCGCGGCACCGACGCCGGTCGAGACGCCGCAGCCCAGGAGGCATACGCGAGAAAGATCGGCGTCGTCCGGCACGGCGATGACTTGGGCGGCATGGACCACAGTGTGCGTGGCGAGGGTTCCCAGGGAGAGCGTTCCCTCCAAGCGTTCGCCGCTGCCGGCGCGGGACAACCGCGAGGGCTGCGACCACGCGTGCGCGCACTTCCGCGGCGCTCCTCGCACGCAGGTCCGGCACACCCCACAAGGCACGCCCCACGCCAACAGAACGCGGTCCCCGGGCGCCATTCCCTGGACCCCTTCGCCCGCGTCTTGGATCACACCCGCGCCCTCGTGGCCGAGCAGCATCGGGAACGGCGCGCCCCAGTTACCGTTGCGGATCGCCCAGTGGTCGCTGTGACACACACCGCTGGCAACCAGACGCACCCGGACCTCACCCGGACCCGGCGGTTCGATCAGGATCGGCTCGATCCGGATGGAAGCACCGGCCGCCTCGACGACGGCCCCGTGTCCCTCGATCGTGGTCGCCGTCATGGGCTGGGCGTGAACCTGGCTTGGTAGGCCATCGCGACGCGTTCCAGTAACACCTCGTCGGGCATCATCGGGTCCGACGTCCGGACCACCGGTCGGATGACGGCACAGACCTCGGCCGCGACGCCGGCCCTCGCTTCGGCGCCGAGCGTTGCTCGCCGCTGAAGGAACGATCGAACGAGCTGATACTGCCGTTCGTTCATCCCGGAGACGTCGACGATGGGGCCGCCGGCCACCGCGACCGGCGGCGGCGGCATGACCAGCTGGCGAATCGGTTCGACCTTGGCTTCTCGGACGACCATCGTCCCAGCGGCGAGGTCCCCGAGGCGTTGGGCGCGCTTAGTCACGACCATCGAGATCATGCCGACCAGGTACGCGGCGGGGAAGAGGTCCACGATCCTCACGAGATTACGAACGAACATCTGCGCGCCTCCCATCGGATGCCCGTCGGTCCGCACCACCCGCAGATGCTGAGCGCGCTTCCCCGGTGTCTGACCGTGCCAGAGACCCTCGAACAGGAAGAAGTACCCCCAGAACACCAGGAAGAGGGCGACGGAGCCGATGACGACCCCGGCGGTTCCTTCGATGTGGATGCCGGACAAGATCCCGGCAACCATCAAGAGGATGAGGTATTGGAGCAGAAGATCGATGATGATGGCGATGGCCCGAGATCCGAGGCCCGCGATGTCCAGATCGAGCGAAACCCCCTCAGGGGTCACCACACCGTCCGATCCCGGACCCGTCCGCACCTGTGTCGATCCTTTCCCTAGACTCTCGAGTGTATGGATGTGGATTCTTTCATCCGGGCGCACCAGGCGGAGTGGCAACGGCTGGAAGACGCGTGCCGCGGTGGGGCTGATGCGCTGGCCCGGCGGCCCGGCGTGGAGATCTCTGAGACCATCCGCTCGTATCTCCGGGTCACCACCCATCTGGCAGAGGCGCGTTCGCGCTACGCCGATCCCAAACTCGAACGCTACCTGAACGATCTCGTCGGCAAGGCCCGTGCATCCATCTACGCCGTACGAGCCGGTACCGTCTCCGGATTCGTCCGCTTCTTCGGGGTGCGCTACCGAGAAGAGATCAGACGAACCGCACCATTCATCCTGGTCGCTGCGGCGCTGATGGTGGTCGTCGTGTTCGCCAGCTGGGGCTGGATCGCCCATTCCGCCGAAGCTCGGCTCGGGTTGGTCCCTCCCGCTACCCGAGCGGCCATCGAGAAGTTCAACGGGAACCGGAGTCCGGGACTCGGGGCTTCCCAGGGACTCACGACCGCCATCTTCTTCAACAATGTGCAGGTCGCGTTCTTCGCGTTCGCGTTCGGCATCACGCTCGGGATCGGGACCATCTACCTGGTGGTGCAGAACTCCCTGATGATCGGACTCCTCGCGGGGGCGTTCGCCGCCGGCGGCCACGGCGCCTTATTCTGGGGATTGATCCTGCCCCACGGGCTCCTCGAACTGACGGCGATCTGTATCGCGGCCGGCGCGGGGATGCGGATGGGATGGTCCGTGATCGACCCCGGCGATCGGTCACGGCGAACGGCGCTGCGCGAAGAGGCCACGTCCGCGGTCCTGGTCGTCCTCGGCGTGATCCCGGCATTCCTGCTCGCGGCGACGATCGAAGGCTTCGTCAGCGGAACCGCCGTCCCCCATCCGGTCCAGGTGGGCCTCGGAGTAGTGGTCTGGGGTTCCTACCTGTGCTTCCTCTTTGGGTGGTGGCCGGGCCGCACGCGTGGCTCCGCAAGCGTCGAAACACCTCAAAGGCGACCCGCCGATTTGATCGCGAGGTAGCGATCTGCGACGGCAGCAGCAATGTCGCCGGGGAGCCGGTCCTCAACGCTCGCGCCCAGGCCGCGCAGGCGCTCGGCCGCACGATCTCGGAACGCCAAGGACTCGGCGGCGGCCGCCTTGAGGTAGGCAGCCTCTGCGTCGGCGGGTTCTGTTCGGGCGAGGGCATCGGTCCCGGGGTCGCGGACTGCGGCGATCACCACGAGGTGACGGGAAAGCAGGGACGGCACCGCTTTGAACAGCGGTTCCATCGCCCCCGCGTCGGTGAGGTCGGTGAAGAGCACCAGCAGCGCGCGGCGGCGGTACCGGGAGAGCACCGAGGCGAACGCCCCGACGTAGTCGGGAGCCTCGAGGACCGGCTGCACGTCGAACAAGAGATCGAGGATGCGACGGGGTTGCTCGCGGCCGCTGCGGGGCCCGATCATCCGATCGACGCCGCCGCCGCCGAACGCCAGCATCCCGACGTGGTCTCCGACGTACGCGGCGAGCTCGGCGAGGGCGAAGCTCGCGTCGATCGCGAGCTCGAACCGTGACGCGCCCTCGATCGATGCAGCCATCCCGCGTCCCGCATCCAGCAGGAGCAGCAACTGCTGAT
>JAXDJY010000428.1:0-4807 GCA_034667445.1 Actinomycetota bacterium
CCCCGCGGCCTCCGAGGAGTTTCCGACGAACGCCGTACCCTGGGGTGGTGACCCCTTCCCCGGCCCCCCCGACCGACCGCCATAACCTGCCCAAACCGATCCTTCGTGGCCGACTCCACCAGGTCGCGTTCTTCGTCGCCGTCCCCGCGGCTGCGCTGCTCATCGGGAGCGCGCCCAACGGAACATCACTGGCAGCGGCGATCGTCTACGGCCTCAGCCTCGTAGCGCTTTTCGGAGCGAGCGCCATGTACCACCGCGGTGATTGGTCACCGGGTGTAGTGCCACGGCTCCGTCGTCTCGACCATTCGATGATCTTCGTGCTCATCGCCGGCACGTACACGCCGTTCTGCCTGCTGGCCCTTCCCTCGCCGTGGTCCTGGATCTTCCTCGGGATCGCATGGGCCGGCGCCCTAGGCGGCATCGCCCTCAAACTGCTGCAGATCGACGGCTTCAGGCGAACCTCCGGCGCGCTCTACATCGCCCTGGGCTGGGTCATCGTGTTCGCGGGGCCGCTGATGGTCACCCGGCTCACCGGCCCCGTGATGGCGCTGCTGGCGGTAGGCGGGATCCTCTACACGGTCGGCGCGGTGGTGCTCGCCACGAACCGGCCGAATCCCTCGCCGCGCTGGTTCGGCTATCACGAGATCTGGCATTCATTCACCGTTGCCGCCGGCGCCTGTCACTACATCGCCGTGATCCTGTTGTTCGGACTGGTCGCGCGCAACGCGGTCGGGTAGATCCGCTACTCCAGGTCTTTCGTGCGGGGATCTCTGCGCACCGGCGCTTGGTAGTCGGGCTGGGAGCGGAGCACCATGAACTCCACGGCTGCCCACAGCATCTTCGCCCGCGGATAGAACCACAGTGGGAGCGCCACCAGGATGACCACGCTCGCGAGCAGCAGCGGCACGACCGGCACATCGGGGACCGTGATGCTGAGCACCACCACCAGCAGGACGATCCAGCCTCCGACCGCCACCGAGTAGTTGATCATCATGGCGCCCAGGAATCCCCCTACTTCCTTCTCCCATCGAAGGCCGCACTCGGGGCAGAGCGTCCGAGCATGGAACCACGTCAGGAACGTGTCACGTTCGCCGCAGCGAGGACATCGTTTCCGCAGGCCCCGCAGCAGCGCGACGCCCGTGCCGACGGTCGGGTAGCGCGGCGCACTCCCTCCCGACCCCGCCGGGTCCAACGAGCCGTACGGATCACCCGTGGTAGACCGCCCAGAACTTCTCGACGAACGACTGCGCCCGCCACGTCCCCCGGCACCCTTTCGCGGTGACCAGTACGTCGCCGGCTCCGGCCGATACGGTGGCGGCGTCCGCGACGTCGATCTCCACGTCGCCGCGGATGAGTACCGAGACCTCGTCGGCGTTCTTGTCCACCGGGCCTGTTTCCGGAACCCGCTTCCAAACGCCCGTCGAGAACTGCCCATCCCCTGAACGGTAGGCGTACCACTCCTGACCGGGCGGGTTCGGGTCGCCGGGCTCGGTCGGGAGCACGTTCCAATCCTTGTCGGCCATGGCGCCGATCCGTGCAGGTGCCGCCCCGGCGAGCTGCCCGGGTCCGTCGTAGATCGCGTACAACTTGCTGACGCGTTCGCGTACCCGCCAGACGCCTTTCGAACCGAACGGTGTGACCACGACGTCTCCCGCCTCCAGCGTGAACAGCGAGCCGTCGTCGAACTCGATGTCTGCGTCGCCAGCTGTGATGAACGCCACCTCGTCGTAGGCCCGCTCGAACGCCCACTCGTCCGGGTCGCGCCACCACAGGCCGGTCGTGAACCGGCCGTCGTGACTGGTGTACGCCTCAAGCTGCCCGGTCATCGATCCGGTGCCTCCTGGCCCGGGAGCCAGCTCCCATCCCTCATCGCTCGCGTGCACAACCTTGATCTGGTTCATATCGCCCTCCTCAGGTGTCGCCCCTCCTCGGCAGGCTACCCGCCGATGGACCATCGGACGGGGCCCGGGGGTAGGTCCTTCGGCCGGTCCGACATGTCCCGGTGCAGGTGTACCATCGCTCGATGGCAGGCAGGCAGACGCCGTTGGGTCGGAGCCCCCGGGCAGAGCTCGGGATCATCGACTACACGCTGGCGAAGCGGGCGCTCCTTCGCGACGCGAAGCGCGGCACCCTGGGGCTGACGGACCTCTGCGACGCGCACCCCGAACTTATCCGCGCGGCCAAGCACGTCGGCGAACCGACGAAGACCGATTGTCCGGTGTGCGGCAAGGTGAAGCTCGTCCTGCTCGCCTACGTCTACGGCGAATCCCTTAAGGCCGACTCGGGCCGGGTCTGGTCGGTCGCCGCGGGGATACGGCTCGCCGCCGCGCATGCGGATGCGTGCTGCTACGTGGTCGAGGTGTGCACCACCTGCCACTGGAACCACCTGCGCGAGGCGTTCACCGCGCGGCGCAAGATCGCCGTTGGCTAACCGCACCACTTCTCCACATCCCACGGGACCCGCCGTCCCACGAAGAGCAGGGCACCCTCGGTAGAATCAGGGCTCGTGTCCAGCGCAACCCCAACTTCCACCGGTGACGTGAAGCCAACGAAACACGTCCCGAAACACCTGCCAGCAACCAAGTCCGGAAAGAAACCCAAACGGGGCTTCTTCCGGCGGTTCTGGTGGGTGTTCATCCTCGTGCCCATCCTCATGATGGCGTCCACCGCCGGCGCCTTGCTGTATGCCTACTCCAAACTGACGTTGAACAAACCCCTCCCGCCGATCCAGACCTCCTACCTCTACGCCAGCGACGGGACGCTGCTCACGAGCCTCCACGGTGAGGTGGATCGGCAACTCATCCCCTTCACGGATATGCCCGACTCATTGAAGAACGCCGTGATCGCGGTGGAAGACCATTCGTTCTACAGCCACCCCGGAGTGGATATCGTCGGGGTGTTCCGCGCTGCGTACACGGACCTGATCAAGCACCAGACCGTGCAAGGTGGTTCAACCATCACCGAGCAGTTGGTGAAGAACCTTTACGCGGGAAGTTACGTCAAACAGCCGGACGGATCGGAGACCTACGTAGTGCCCGATCGAACCATCAAGGAGAAGATCCGCGAGGCGCTCCTCGCCGTGAAACTCGAGAACGTGATGGGCAAGGATCAGATCCTCGCGAAGTACCTCAACACCATCTACTTCGGCCACGGGGCCTACGGACTCGAAGCCGCGGCACAGACCTACTGGCACGAGGATGCGAGCAAGCTAACGCTGGCCCAGTCCGCGACGCTCGCAGGCCTCATCACCTCGCCCACCTTGTTCGACCCGATCGACCATCCGGCGGACGCGAAGATCCGCCGCGACTATGCCCTGGATCAGATGGCGCACTACGGCTACATCACGCAGGCGAAAGCTGATCAGGTGAAGGCGAAGAAGTGCTGCGCGATCCCCGATATCGCGAAGCGTGGCGCCACCTTCAATACCCCGTATGGCTCCGAGTATTTCGTCGACTACGCGAAGCGCTACCTCATCCAGAAGTACGGGAGCGCCGAGGTGTTCGGCGGCGGCCTCAAGGTCACGACCACGATCAACCTGAACATGCAGAAGCAGGCCGTGGATGCGATCAACAAGTACCTCCCTGCATCGACGGATCCCCAAGCGGCTCTGGTGTCGATCGATCCGCGGAACGGCGAGATCCTCGCGATGGTCGGTGGCCGGAACTGGCAGAAGTCGCAGGTGAACCTGGCGATGACGGGCGCGCCGGGGTTCGCCGGCCGCGGACGGCAAGCGGGGTCGGCCTTCAAACCCTTCACGTTGGCCACGGCCATGAAGCAGGGCTACAACCTCAACTCCTACTGGCAGGGACCGTCCTCCATCGTGATCAACGACCCCACCTGTAACAGCGCCAGCGGCGCGCCCTGGAGCGTCTCGAACTCCTCGGATTCGGAGAACGGCACCTTCAGCCTCAAGGACGCGACGGTGCATTCGGTCAACACCGTGTTTGCGCAGCTGGTCAGTCAGGTAGGGCCCGCGAGCGTCGTGAAGACGGCGAATGCGATGGGGATCAGGAGCAAGCTCAGTCCTTACTGCTCCGTCACGCTCGGCAGTGTCGGCGTGAATCCCCTAGAGATGACGAATGCGTATGCGACGCTTGCAGCACAAGGTGTACGCCATTGGGCTACCCCGCTGCTGCAGGTGAAAGCCCACGGCGGGGCGGCGACGGGATCTGTGACGTCGCGCGGCAAGCAGGTCCTGCCCGCCAACGACGCGAACCTCGTGACGTATGCCCTGCAGGGTGTGCTCCAGTACGGAACCGCACAAGGCAAAGGCCTCGGCACGTGTCCCTCCGCAGGAAAAACCGGCACCGCGCAGAACTACGTCGACGCGTGGTTCTGCGGCTACACGCCGCAGCTCGCGACGTGTGTCTGGATGGGATACCCGAAAGGCGAAGTTCCGATGTTGAACGTGGAAGGAACCGGCCCCGCCTACGGCGGCACGATCCCTGCGTCCATCTGGCACGACTACATGACTGCCGTACTCGCCGGCAAACGGGTCATCGCGTTCACGCCGCCCTCCTTCGTGGGCCAGACCACCGGGCCCCAGACGCCGGTCCCTTCACCGCAGCCGCCGACGCACGCCCCGACGCCGGGCCCGACCCACACGCCATCGCCCAAACCGACCCACACGCCATCGCCCAAGCCGACCCACACGCCGAGTCCGCAGGCCACGCGGGCCTAGCCTCAGCGGGCGTCGTCGATCGCGAGTTCGCGGAGGGCGGGGGTCGCGTCCACGGGAAGGGTCGCTACGATGGTCGTCCCTCTGCCCACGGCAGATCTGACCGCGAACGAACCGCTCGCGAGCTCC
>JAXDJY010000429.1:0-2856 GCA_034667445.1 Actinomycetota bacterium
TCAGATGGCCGAACAGCTCGAGACGAACGAACGGCGCCGACGCGAATTGTTGGCCGACATCACTCACGAACTGCGCACCCCGCTGCAGGTGATCCGCGGATCCGTCGAAGGCATGCTCGACGGGCTCTACCCTGCAGACGCTTCCCACCTCCAACCGGTGCTGGCCGAAACAATCGTGATGGCCCGGCTGCTGGACGACCTCCGCACGTTGTCGATGGTCGACGCTGGCGTCCTGGAGCTGCATCGCGAAGTTTTCGATCCAACCGCTGTCGCGGAGGACGTCGTGCAGACGTTCCGCGGGATGGCTGAGGTGGCCGGCGTGGTCCTCGAGGTCGAGAGCAGCGGGCCGGGTCAGATGGACGCCGACCCCGTTCGCCTGGCAGAGATCCTCGCCAACCTCGTGACGAACGCCGTGCGACATTCTCCGCGTGGAGGTCGCGTCACGGTTCGCGTATCGCGCGCATCCGACGGAACTGTCTTCGAGGTCCGGGACGCCGGCCCAGGCATCCCCGCCGATCAGCTCCCGACCATCTTCGATCGGTTCGTCACCGCCGATGCCGGTGGCACGGGCTTGGGGCTCGCGATCGCCAGGCGCCTGGTCGAAGCCCACGGTGGAACGATCATGGCGGTATCCCCCGCGGGCGGCGGCACGACGATGCACCTCGTGATCCCCGGATGAAACGGATCCTGCTGACCGGCATGTCGGGGGTCGGAAAGTCGACGATCGCCGAGCGCCTCGCCGAACTCGGCTACAAGGCGGTCGATACCTCGTACGACGGCTACTCCGTGGTCGACGAGCACGGCGGTCAGCGCTGGGATCTCGATCGCATCCGCGAGCTGCTTGCGACCGAGGACGCCGACGTGCTGTTCGTCATCGGAACGGACGAACAGCAGGGACGCTTCTATCCGGACTTCGACTACGTGGTGTTACTAAGTGCGCCGCGGGAAGTGGTGATCGAGCGTCTCGCGTCCCGGACCAACAACCCGTTCGGCAGGCGTCCCGACGAACTCGCCAAGATCCTGGCGGACATCGACGCCTACGAGCCGATGATCCGGCGATCCGCGACGCACGAGATCGACACGAGCAAGCCGCTCGACCAAGTTGATCGAGGAGATCCTCAGCCTGGTCGAGGCGCAGACCGCAGGATGAGGGCGATCATTCGAGCTGGGTGCGGTCGTCCAAATATGCCCTCTAGCCCGGAGACCCTTGCAACGGACCGTCGGGCCGCGCGTCGGTCAAGGGGTCCGCATGCCGATGCACGAGTTTCCAGCCGTCCTCTTCCCGTCGAAAGGTGCTCGAAACTCGTAGTTCGAACGGGGAGACTTCCTCCCTACCGGCAACCTTCGCCTGCCACTTCTCGATCTCGAGGATGCTCGCGAGGTCCGGACTCATGTACTCCGCGACCCGTCGGAAGTCGGTCACCTCGCCATCCCTGAATCGTGACGACGCGTACTCGAGCGCCCCGGACACCTGTTCCCACCCCCGCATGGCGGACCCGAACGGATTGGCGAGGGTCACGTCGTCGGCCCTGGACCACAGTGCCTTGACGGGCTCCGGATTCCCCCGCGCGAACTCGTTCGCCGCCTGCTGAAACTGCTCGAGGACTTCCGTCAGGTCCATCTGAACCACCCCCAGCGCGACCAAAGGTTGGACGCTGATCCCGATTCCATCACATCCCCGCCGGTCGGACGTAGCGACCGAGTGCCACTCAAGCACTCCTTTGAGGTTGCCGATAACCACAACTTGAGACCGGTATCGCGCAGGTCGACTGAAGGGAACGAACGTGAAGAGAGTCTTACTCAGTGTCATGATCGTCGGCGCGCTCGTGATGGCCGTACCCGCGTCCGCCCATACCGGAAACAACACGAGGAGATGGGGCAAGCCCCCTCGCACAGTCACGCTGTGGCGGGCGCAAGGCGGGAGGCTCTCCGCGACCCGTGGGTCGGACCGCCAGGTGTCCTTCACGTTCGTGAACGAATCAAATCATCGGATCTACTTCTTCTGCGTGTGGCATGAGACGCGGGCGAACGGCGCCCTGCAGCGACGTCAGTGGCGCGGGGGAGTGAGGGCCGGCAAGTTCCATCGGCATGGTCCTCACCCAACTCGTGTCTTCCCCAAAGACGCGACCTGCACCCTGAGCTAGCGGGCAGCGCCATTCGCCGACGTTGACTAGAGTGTCGCCATGGCAACGGTGCTGCTGTTCCACCACGCGTTAGGGCAGACGACCGGGTTCCGGGCGTTCGCCGACGAACTCCGATCGGCCGGCCATACGGTCCATACGCCGGACCTCTTCGACGGCAAGACATTCGACATCCTCGACGACGGTGTCGGCTACGCCAAACAGGTCGGCTTTCCACAGCTCATGGAACGTGGCGCGGAGGCAGCGGACAAGCTCCCCGCCGACATCGTCTATGCCGGTTTCTCTCTGGGCGTCGTGCCCGCGCAGGCGCTGACGCAGACGCGGCCCGGAGCGAGAGGCGCCCTCTTCTACTACTCGTGCCTGCCGCCGTCGGAGTTCGACGCCCCGTGGCCCGCCGGCGTGCCCCTGCAGGTCCACATGATGGAAGACGACCCCTGGGTGGAAGAGGACCGGCCCGCAGCCGAGGCGCTGGTCAAGGAGATCGACGACGGCGACCTGTTCCTCTATCCGGGTTCCGGTCACCTGTTCGCCGACTCGAGCGTGGACGACTACGACGAGAAGGCGGCCGGACTGCTCAAGGAGCGCACACTCTCCTTCCTGAACCGAGTCGGCTAAAGACTCGTAGGTATCTTCGAATCGGTCAGCCGAAGCAAGTCAGGCACGCGGCTGCCGGCCCCCAGCACACAACGGTCGATGACGGCACCTGACCCGACCT
>JAXDJY010000430.1:0-4410 GCA_034667445.1 Actinomycetota bacterium
CTGGCCGTTCGCCGTCTCCGCCACCGCGGGGCTTCCCGACCCGAAACGGGAGACGGGCGAGTGCTCGTAGATGCGAACGCCTGAGTCCAGGAGCGCTGCGCGGATCGCGCGTGCGAGGCGCGCGGGCTGGATGGTCGCCTGGGTGGGCGCGAGCATCCCGGCGCGGAAGAGCCGCGACCGGCACCGCTCCTGCACCTGGGCCGGCGAGAGATGGACGAACTGGTCGGGGAAGCCGGCGGCGCGAACGCCATCGACCATCCCGTCCCACGCGCCGTCTTGCGCGGGAGATGTACTGACGCCCATGTTCCCGCCGCGGTTGAACCAGATGTCGGCGCCCCGATCTTCCGCGAACGCTCGCAGCTCCTCGACACTCTCGGCGGCTTTCACGCAGAGGTCGGTGGCGCGCTCCAACCCGAACAGTTCGATGATGCTCTCGATGTCGTCCCACAGGCCATAAGTGAACCCGCCGTTCCGGCCGCTTGGGCCACCGCCGCAGATGTCCTGCTCCAGGATGGCGACATCGATGCCGGGCCTGCGCTGCAACAGCTGCCACGCAGCCCACATCCCGACATAACCCCCGCCGAGGACGACGACGTCCGCGGCCAGATAGCCGTGCAGCGGCGGGCACGGTTCTCCGGGATCGGCCGCGAGCGCTTCCTCCAACCACCAGCTCCGGTTGGCTTGGCGGGGCAATGACATGCTCCGAGTTTAGGGTTCCGCCGCGCGTGCCGCTGGGACGGCGTCGCGAACGTCCAATCTCATCCGCTTGGCCGCTCGATCCAAACAGGCGAGCAACGGGCGTCCGAGCGCGACGACCATCACCGCATCACCGACGGCTCGGAAGGTGTCCCACGCGAACGACGTCGCCGCGTAATACGTCGCGTAATGCCGCAGGTTCTGCGCCAGCGCCGCCGACGGATCCCAGGCGATCGCCGACCCGCTGGTCATGAACGGCCAGAGCCACAGGTTCATGATCGCGCCGTAGAGGTATCCCCCCACGAGGCCGTACACCGCCAGGACGCCGATCCGCACCGGCCACTTCGTGCCCCGCCCCGGCATCAACCCAGCGCCGGCCCCCAGCCAGCCCACCGCGACCATCTCGAACGGCAGCCACGGGCCGAGCCCGCCGATCAACAAGCCGGACGCGAACATCCCGATGGCCCCCAACAAGAAGCCGAACCCCGGTCCGAACGAGTTTCCCGCCACCAACACGACGATGAAGAAGGCGTTGAACCCCGCGACGAACCCGGGCAGTCGCAGCGCCACCATCGCCGCACCCAGCACCCCGATGAGTGCGACCGTCTTCGGGCCCAATCCACCTCTGCCGAGTTCGGTGAAGAGAAGCCCGCCTAGCCCACCGACCAGGATCACGAGGATGAGTCCGGAGTCCGACCGGTGATCGAGCCCGGGATGCACCATCGCCGGCAACACGAACGGCCAGATGAAGGCGAACAACCCGGCCACGTTGGTGACGAGTAAGAGCGGGACGCGCAGACTCGCGGCGAGCGGTTGGCGGGTGCGAACCCTGCGCGCAGTTCCCGCGTTCGCCGACCCCGTCCTTGCGCTCACGCCATCGCTCCCGCGACCTGTTCGGGTGTGAGCCAGCCGGGGCCGAACACGCGGGTCATCTGCGGTGCGAAGACGTGCGAGTCTCCGAGAACGTCGGCGGGCGTGCCGTCGGCGATGATCTCACCGCCCGCGAGCATAAGGATGCGGGTGGCAGCGGCGGCGGCCAACTCCACATCGTGCGTAGCGAACATCGCGCCGCCGCCCTCCACCGCGTGGGTGCGGAGGTAGCCGATCAGGTGCGCCTTGCTCTCGGGGTCCAGCCCCCGGGTCGGTTCGTCAAGGAGGATGACAGGGGCCTGGGTTGCCGCGATGGCGGCAGTGGCCACCAGGAGGCGTTGCCCTGCCGAGAGTTCGCGGGGGTGCCGGGAAGCAAGGTCGGCGATGCCCAGCCGTTCCAGCCACGCGGTGTCCGTGCCCCCGAGGTTCCGCGCCCGCAGCGTTGCACGGATCTCGCCAACAACGGAATCGTTGAAGAGGATGCTCTCGGGTTCCTGCGGGCAGAGCGCCACATCCAGACCGGGGACCGGCGGATGGCCGCCGGCCACCACGCTGCCGCGGGTAGGTTCCAGCACCCCCGACATCGTTCGAAGGAGCGTCGTCTTGCCCGCGCCGTTGCGGCCCATCAATGCGACGATCTCGCCCGCGCGAAGCGTGAACGTCACATCGCGGAGCGCTGGTCTCGGCACGCCGAGCTCTTCGTGCTGGACGTCGACCCCATGCACCTCAACGAGCGGCGCGCCCGTGATCGCGGAGGTGACTGCGCTCATGGCGTGCGGCGGACGAAGGCGCGCCAGCGTCCGTGCATCTCGGACCGTCAGCGGCACCGGGTTCCAACCGACCATCCGTCCCAACCGCGAGACCGGCGGGCCCACCGCGAGATCGTGGATCACCTCGCGAGGCGTCCCCGCCGTCGCGCGGCCGTCTGCGAATCCCACCGCCATGTCCACCCAGCCGATGACCCGCTCCAGCCGGTGTTCGGCGAGGATCACCGTCATCCCGTGGTCGTGCACCAACCGCTGGAGTGCGGCCATCACGTGCTCCGCCCCCTGGGGATCCAGTTGGGACGTCGGTTCGTCCAGGACCAGGATGCGCGGGCCGGCGGCGAGGGCGGCGGCGATGGCCACGCGCTGGCGTTCACCGCCGCTCAACTGCCGGAGGCTCCGGTTCCGCAGGTCGGCGATGTCCAGCAGGTCGAGCATCTCCTCGACGCGCCGGCGCATGTGCGCCGGATCGACCCCGAGGTTCTCCATGCCGTAGGCGATCTCATCCTCGACGCCATCCAGCACGAACGACGACGCCGCGTCCTGCGGCACGAACGCCACCGCGTCGGCCAGACGCCGCGGCGGGTTGGCGAGCGTGTCACGTCCGGCAACGAGCACGCGCCCGGCGAACGTCCCACCGGTGAAGTGCGGCACCAACCCGTTCGCCGTCCGGAGGAACGTCGACTTCCCGGCTCCCGTCGCGCCGAGCACCAACGCGAACGCGCCCTCAGGGATATCGACGCTCACGTCGATGAGCGCCGGTCGCTCGGTCTCCGGATAGGTGAACGTCAACTGCCGAACACTGAGTGCGGCGTTGTCCGTCGTCGTCATCGGCGTGCGTTCCCTTGCCGCGGAAGGAATCCGGGCACCACCAAGAGCGCCTCCACGGCCAGGACGAGCGGGTTCACGGCCGGCCAGTGCAGCGGGTTCGTGCCGGGCTGAAGGTCACCGAACCCCCGCGTCGACGCGATCCAGAACACCGCGGCCGCAACGAGCGCCGGAAGCGCCATCGCCCACGCGGATGGGTCCCACGACTGCGGGCGATACCGCGAACGCCTCCCGCTGCCATGCCCGCGCGAGTCCATCGATTCGGCGAGCACGTGCGCTTCTTCCATCCCAGCCTCGAGCACGGGAACGGCGAGCGCCGGGAGCGCCCGCGCCCCCCGCGTCGGGATCCCGCGCAGTTGTTGCGCCTCCCGGATGCGGCGAACGCTGGCCACGGTTCGCGGGGCGATGGAGAGCGCCAACGCCGCCGCGAGGGCTGGTTCCTGGAACCGGCGGGGTGCCAGCCTGACCACGCCGAACGGATCGGTCACCGCGTTGAAGGTCCCGAAGATGACGAGGATGGTCCCCAGCCGCAGGCCTTCGAGCGCGAAGTACGCCACGTTGGACGCGGTGAACGGACCGAGGAACACGAGCGCCGTCCGGATCAGCACCGCCATGAGCCCGGCGACGAGGAACATCCTGAAGGAGCGCGAGGCCGGCCCGGGCACGCGCTGCTGGGTGAAGACGAACCACGAGATCGCCCAGAGGGGCAGGAGATAGAAGGGGTTCATCGTGGTGAACGCGACGATCCCACCGAGCGTGGCCCAGGCCATCCAGGCACCCGGGTGGATGGCCGCGCGATGTCCGGCGGCCAAGGGTGCCCGGGGTGCTGGCTTCGCAGGAGCGGGTGGCGCCGGCGCTCGGATGGTTGCGCTCATCGTTCGACGTTGGCGCGCCCGGAGCGCATTCGGAGCCAGCCACCAACCCCGAGTAGCCCGATGAACACAAGGGCGAGGATGATCCCGGTCGGCGAGCTCGAAGAGGAGGTCCCGCCGCTATCCAACGGACCTGCCGCGGCGATCTGCGTCGGATCGGTTGATGTCGCAGGGCTCGGGTTCGGCGAGTGGTGCCGTGGCGATGGCGAATGGGTGTGCGGCGTGTGCGTTGCCTGCGGGCTCGCACTCGCGGCATCCGTCGCGGACGAGTGCGGACTGGGGCTCGTTTCGTTGCCGCCCCCGCCCGACCCGTTGCCGCCACCACCCGGCGAGTGACTGGGCTTGGGACTCGGTGCCGGTGTGCATACATCGGTGAGCGA
>JAXDJY010000431.1:0-3466 GCA_034667445.1 Actinomycetota bacterium
CCGAACAGCGCGCCGGGCGGCCTCGTCTGCCCGATGTCCCACCGCGGGATCAAGGTCGCGCGGGCCGTAGGCCGCCGCGTCTGCGAGGGCGCTCAGTTCTGCGAGCGGCGGCTGGGCGGTCGTGATCAGCGAACCCACGCGGTCCCGGTACTCCTTGATGGTCTCGCCGCGGGCCCGGGCGTAGCCGAGCGATGCTGCGCGTTCGGTGAAGGCCCGGTAGGTGGCAAGGATGTGACCCCGAGGGCCACCACGCGCCCGCCGACGCCGCCCTCGGCTTGCGGCGCCCCGCCACAGCGGCAGCCCGAGCAGACCGAGGCCCACGACCACGGCCCCTCCCGCTGCGTACGGTTCCCAAGCACCGGGCTTGCCGGCGGGAGCCCCGATCCCGGAGCCGGGAAGCGGCGCGTTCCGGCTACCCTTCGGATGACCGCCGTCAAGGATCGGGCCCGGCCCACCGGGGTCGATCGGTTTGTTCGGCCGGCATCCGTGAGCGGTGCACGTGGGGGCTGCCGGCTGAGCGTACTCCGCGGCCAGTGGGTTGCTCCGCCCCGGGGTCGGGTCGAAGGCGAGCCACCCGTAGGTGGGGAACAGCACCTCGACCCACGCGTGGTAGTTGCTCGTGGTCACGACGCGGCTATCGGTTCCGGCCACGATCGATCCTTCAGTGAACCCCACGGCGACGCGGGCGGGGATATCCAGGGTCCGCAGCAACACCGCCATGGAACTCGCGAACTGCTGGCAGAACCCGCGCTGAGTCACCCGGAGGAAGTCGCTCATCGAGAGCGCGTCGTCGCGGGGCGCAACCGTGGCGTCGTAGACGAACGAACGGAGTTGATCCTGGATCGCGAGGATCCGCCGGTAGTCGTTCGGCGCACCCTGGGTCCACTCTTTCGCGAGCGCTGCGATGGTTGGGGGAAGGTCCTCGGGCAGGTCCGTGTAGCGGCTGTCCTGCGAGGGGTGTACGAAAGTCACCGCATCCAGTTGTTCCGGTGTGGGCTGCATAACATCCGATGTCACCGCATACGAGGTCCCGTTCCGGATCGGCCCTTCGGCGGACAGGGCGAGACTGCTTACGTCGTAGCTGAGTGGAGTGTCCGATACAACGGTCGACGGGGCGTATGCGGCCGGCAGCCACTGCGACCCGAGATCGCTCGTGATCGTGATGTCCTCGGTGAACCGCTGGCCGGTGGCAGCACTCGGATCAACTCCCGGTGCGGGCAACGAGGCTTCCGGCGAGATCTTGACCGGGTCGTGTGTTGGCTCGGGGCGCCATGTCGTCCCATCGAAGGAGTCCAATGCAACCGTTCGCCAATACGCCGCCTGCGGGGACTGCACGCGGAAGAGTTCGACCGGCTTGGTTCTGTTCAGCTGGGCACGGATCGAGACCAGAGGATCGAGCCCGGCGCCGGTC
The DNA here is from genome assembly GCA_034667445.1 of Actinomycetota bacterium. Lineage (GTDB taxonomy): Bacteria > Actinomycetota > UBA4738 > UBA4738 > HRBIN12 > JANXVR01. The sequence goes on from JAXDJY010000431.1 coordinate 1,412, forward strand.
GAGGAGGAGAGATCGATGACCGCCTTGGACCCGAACCCCGGGAGCAGGAGCGGCGCCAGCACGGCCGCGGTTACACAGGCCAAGCCCATCCGACGGGCACCGCTGCCCATGGGTGGCCTCCGCGTGCGGGATCGTGCAGGGGAGTCCCACACAGGTCCCCACCCCTGCACGCGGCGGAGACCATCTGAGAACACCAGGCAGAGCGCCGCGACCAGGAAGAAGATCCCGTACTGCCACTTGATGGTCTCCTCGAGCACGGTGTCCGCGAAGGCGAGGAGCGCGATCGGCGGCAAGATCGCGAGTAGGGGGCTGCCCGTTCGAACGGCCAGGGAGTGCATCGAGAAGACCGCCGCCCAGACGGCGACGACACCGGCAAGCATGAGCGGAGCTAGCGGCTCGGTGGGGGCGATCTGGATCTTCGCCTCCTGTCCGATCTGGCCGGCGGCGGTCACCGCCAGGTGGAACGTATGGAGGGTGGGCAGGCCGAACCACGCGCTATCGGGGAACACCACGATGGCGACCGCAACCGCGCACGCCGCGGCGCTCAGCAGCGTCGCCAGGACCAGGCTCCGTCGTTCCAGTGCCACGGCGATCGCCGCCGACACCAGTCCCACGGCAAGCAGCTTCCACGTGGGCCCGTGTCCCACGAACACGCGCGAGAACGCCAGCGCCGTCGTGAAGGCCACCGCCAAGACGGCGACGGCCCCGATCAGACGGTGCGCGCGAGCTGGCGTTCGCTGGGGGTGTGCCATCGATCCCTCAATGCCATGGACGGGGGCAGGACGATGACGTCCCACCCGGCGCGGATCAGTGCGAGCCTGGCATGTGTGGCCCGGCCCTCTTGTTCGGCCTGTCGCTTCGGCGGCAGCGACGTCGGCTCATACACGTACACGAGCACCGCCAGTCGGGGCCCGAAGCCCTGACCGGCGCGCATCACGCCGGCGAGCTCTGCACCTTCGGGCGGCGCCGACACGTAGACGAGCGACGCGTCTGCCGCCGCCCCGGCACGCAGGTTCGCAAGCGCGGGGCTCACCGAACGGACCTGGACGTCTCCCACCGCAGAGAGTTCGTCAAGGAACGAGTCTTCGGCCACGGGGTGTGGCGCGATGTCCGCGGTGGCGAGCCTGAGGTTGAACCCTTCCCTGATCAGGAGCACGCCGACCGAGGCGGCGACCGACACCGCCTTCTCGAACGCGGCCGTCCCTTCCTTGCTCAAGGCGTCCCGTCGATTGTCGAGGAAGACCATGCCGCTGGCCCGGCGCGAGGACTCGTCCTGGCGGATCATGAGATCACCCGTCCTCGCAACGCTGGGCCAATGGATCCGTCGAAGATCATCGCCGGTCTGGTACTCGCGCATCGTGTAGTACTCCTGTCCGGATCGGAACAGGTGCATCGCGCGGGAGTTGCCGAACCCTCTTCCAGATGCCGCCTCCGTCGGTATGCGGAGATCCTCGACCTTCGGCGTGACGATCAACTCGTCTCGTTCATCGAACTGCAGCCGCTTTCGCGTGAGCGCGAAGGGGTCCGTCGCGTCGATCGACAGCGGACCGATCCTGAAACGCCCCCGGGATTGTGGGAGCACCGTGTAGCGAACCGTCTGGGTTCGGTGGGCTCCGATCCCCGCAACCACGACACGGGCGGGGCGTCCGAGTGAAGGGGGCAGTTGGTCCTCGATGAGCAGGAATGAGGAGGCCGTGGACGTCCGATTCTCAACATCCAATTCGACGGTGACGCGCGTTCCCGGGTCGACGCGGACATCACCCATCCGTCGCCGGATCGCGAATCGAGGGTGGGTCCACCGGACCACGCCGCCCGCGACGAAGGGGAGGGTTCCAACGCCGATCGCGACGACCTCCATCCCGGGCGAGCCGACGAGGCGAGCGGCCACCCACATCCCGAGCCCCGCGAGGAACACGGCCACCCCGCGGCCGGTCGGCATCAGGGGTTCTCCGCCACCGGCACCGGAACGGCGTCCAAGAGTTCCCGCAGGACGACATCGGGGGAGCGCCCACTCATGATGGCGTCGGCGGTGACGATCACCCGGTGGGTGAGCGC